>CAZYKS010000013.1:0-10090 GCA_964648375.1 uncultured Gammaproteobacteria bacterium
AGGAAAGTTTCGATTCCGAGCTTTTTCGCGACCGCCCGGGTGGTATTGCGGTTGTCGCCACTAACGATAATCGGGGTTAAGCCGCTGTCCAGGGCGGCGGAAACCGCTTGTTTAGCCGTAGCCTTGATCTCGTCGGCGATCAGGATGGCGGCCAGCGTGCGCTTATCCCGGGCGAGAAAATTTATCGTGACCCCGCTCGTGATATGATGGTGGAGGACATCGTCGGCCCAGTCGGTTTCGAGGCCGTTCTCATGGAGCAGTTTCGCATTGCCCATCAGGAAGCGCTGGCCGTCCTTATCGGTGCCGGAAAGGCCGCGTCCGGGAACCTCAGCGAAATCGGCGATCGCTTCCTGTCCGCCCGGGTTATGTCCGCCGGCATATTCGTTAACCGCACGCGAGAGGGGATGGGTCGAGAGGCGGGCGAGTGCGGCCGAGAATTTAAGAATATCCGCTTCCGTGAACTCGTGGTTTTTGTTCAGGATGATTTTCTGGACCGTCGGTTCGCCCTTGGTCAGGGTGCCGGTCTTGTCGAAGATAACAGTATCGATATTTTTCGCCTTCTCGAAACATTCGCCGTCCTTAATGAGGATGCCGTTGCGGGCGCCGACGCTGGTGCCGACCATAACCGCGATCGGCGTCGCTAGGCCCAGGGCGCAGGGACAGGCGATCACCAGGACCGCGACCGCGTTAATGATGCTTAGGTCGAGGGCGGAAGTATAGTAGAACCAGCCCAAAAATGATCCGAGCGCGATCACGATCACGGCTGGAACGAAAATGCCGGCAATGCGGTCCGCCAGCTTCTGTACCGGCGCCTTGAAATTCTGGGCCTCTTCCACGGTTTTTACGATCTGCGACAGGACGGTATCTTCGCCTATGTGCGTAACTTTAATTTTTAGGACGCCGTTCTGGTTTATGGTGGCGCCGTAAACTTTAGCGTTTACCGCCTTCGCTACCGGCAGGCTTTCACCGGTCAGCATCGCTTCATCCACGCTCGCTTCACCCTCGATCACGGTCCCGTCTAAAGGTATTTTTTCGCTAGCTTTAACTAAAATAATGTCACCAGGCTTAATCGCATCGATAGCGACTTCGCTTTCTTTCCCATCGGCGTCGATTCGGCGCGCCTTTTTTACGCCCAGCTCCAGCAGTTTTTGCATCGCTTCGGACGCCCGTCCGCGCGACTTCGTTTCGATAAAGCGGCCGAGGAGGATCAGGGTCGTGATCGCGGCCGCGCTTTCGAAGAAGACCGCGTGGCCGGTAAACATCGCCCAGGTGCTGTAGAAATACGCGGTCAGGGTGCCGAGCGAAACCAGCGCGTCCATGTCGGCCTGCAGGCGTTTTAAGCCCTTTAAGGCGTTTTTATGGAATTGCCAGCCCAGGACGAATACTACCGCTAAAGTCAGCAGGTTAAGGGCCCAGTCGGTTATAGACGCCCCTAAAAACATGCCCGGAATCGCCCAGGGCCAGGCCATCCGCGCCACTACCGGCAAGGACAGGAGGATCGAGACGATCAGCCGGATTTTCTGCTTCTTTATCGCTTCGTCATGGTGCGCCATATGCCCCTCATGGTCATGGGCGTCATCGACTACCTGGTAGCCGGAATCGGCCACGATCTTTTTTACCAGATCCGGACCGATATTATCGTCCGCATATTCGATGTTCGCCTTCTTGGTCGCGAAATTCACATTAGCTTCCTTGATGGCGGGATTTTTATTCAGGTTCTTCTGGATCGTAGCCGCGCAGGCCGCGCAGTGCATGCCTTCTATTTTAATAATTTCTTTATTCATAATAATTTATTTAAACGTTCTTAACCCCCTCCTGTCCTCCCCCTTGCTAAGGGGGAGGGACTTTTTATTTACGGATATACTTGTTAGTACGTCCCTACCTTTAACCAGGAGAGGGGAAAAACGAGGCCGTAATTTGGCAAAATATATGTTGTTAGTTATTTATAATAAGCTAGTTACCGCAGCTGCACGCAGGCACCCCACAGGCGCCGCCGCAGCTGCCGTTACAGGCATTGCCGGGCAAGTCGTCTTCGACAGTGGCCGCCTGGGCCGGCGGAATGAAACTGGTATCGCCGTCAGTAACGATGAACTTGCCCCAGACCATCTCCATCCAGCAGGAAAAGTCGATTTTATCGACTCCCGCAGGCGGGGTGAATTCGATCGTATTGATCCCGTAACTCAAGTCTTTATGGATATTCAGGGATTTTATCTGGATCGCGTCGGTGCAGCTCGTCATCTGCTTGACGTTGATTACCCACCGGACCGGGATACCGGGCTTGATATAGAGGGTATTCGGTTCGTAGCCGAGGTAAGTCAGGTCCATATCCACTTCCTGGAAATTATCCATATTCGCGACCGTAGTCGGGGCGCTCGCGATCGCCTTCGTAAAATTAAGGCCGTAGCCGAAGTTCACCAGCCCCCGGTTCGCCATCACCAGGCCCAGGACCAGGACCAGCGCGCCGGAAACTTTCATCATTTTGCCGATGAACCGCTGGTTCAATTTAGACATGGCGGTGCCGAACCCGAACAGGAGGGGAGTGGTGCCGAGCGCGTATACCGCCATGGCCAGGGCGCCGCGCGTGATACTGCCGGTCGTCAGGGCATATAACTGCATCGCCTGCAGGGGGCCGCAGGGCATAAAACCGTTCAGGAGGCCGACCACGAGCGGGCCTTTGGGGTTTTTCGAGCGGCGGTTCTTATAGAGGAAGCGGGCGACAAAATCAGGCGTTTTCAGGCGGAGTTTCGCGAGCAGTTTAAAATCGGTAAACAGGGAAAGGCCGAAAAGGACCATAAAGACGCCGGCAAAAATTATCATCGCTCCCGTAAATACGGGACTGATCGCGAAAAAAGTTCCGACGCCGCCGAGGATGCCGCCGATCACCGTATAAGAAACCATGCGGCCGGCGTTATATTCGAGATGGGGCAGGAGCGGATGCGAAACCTGGCGCTTGAGCGCGCGCGAGGAATAGGCGACCACCAGGCCGCCGCACATGCCGACGCAATGGAAGCCGGCCATGAGCCCGATCAGGAAAATTATCCCCAGGCTGACGTTCGTTTCGTTCAGGCGCGCCAGGAGCGCGAATCCGCCCGCGTGCTGGAGCGCCAGGTAGCCGCCGACCAGGGCGGTCAGGGCGAGCGGGATCAAGGCTCCGTAAAAAAAGTATTTAAGGAATTCGTTCAGAGGCTTGGTGCCGGAAGCGGTTGTTTCCGGTTTTTCGGGCGCGTTTACGATGGAATAATTCAGGCCTTCGATGGTTTTAAAAATTTCCGACTGGCTGGCTTTGCCGGAGTCGAATTCGGCATGCGCCAGTCCGCTGGCGTGGTCGACCTCGATCATATCCACGCCCGGCAATTCTGCCACTTCGGTTTCGATTAAAGTTTTACAGGCCCGGCAATGCATGCCGTTTACCTGGAAATCGATTTTTTTAAGCATAGGTTAAGGTTTATTCCTATCGCAGGAGCGATTAGATTTGTATTTAAAATAATAATAGAGCGCCAATACCGTAAAAATCGCGGAAGTTATGAACAGCCAACGGCTGTTATACACCATAAAACTGCTCAGAAACGATATCCCGAAAAACGAGAGTATCGCAGCCCCGGTCAGACTGCAGCACCAGCCCGAGATCCCGATTAGGCCCGCTAACCCCGTTAAGGAAGCCAGGAGCGCGCTTACGGTCATTTTTTTCTTTGCCATTTGATTGCGGAACTGACTGTTATTTATTTAAGGCATTATCGATGATCGGTTTTATCTGGGTGAATGTCATCGCGCCTTTATAGCGTACTCCGTTCACGAAAAAGGTAGGCGTGCCGGTAATGCCGTATTTTTGTCCGGTAGCGGAATCGGAGTTGATCACGGCCGCATACCGGTTAGAATTCACGCAATCATTGAATTTCCCCGTATCCAGGTTCATCTCTCCGGCCAGGGTGGAAAAATAATCGGGGCTGAATTCAGGCTGGTTCGCGTAGAGCTGGTCGGAATATTCCCAATATTTACCCTGCTCACCGGCGCATTCGGCCGCTTCCGCCGCCTTAAGGGCGTAAGGATGGAGTGAAGTCAGCGGGAAGTGCCGGAAAATCCAGCGCACCTGGCCGGGGTAGTTCTCCATCACCGTCTGCATCGTTGTCTGGAATTGGGCGCAGTAGGGGCACTGGTAATCGGAATATTCGACAATCGTTACCGGAGCGTTGCTATCGCCCCGGACATGGTCGGATGCGGTGACCGTGATATCGACCTTATCTGCAGGCGCGCCGTTCGCTCCGGTATCGGCCCCCAGCGTTGCGGAAGAGTTCGCCTTTCCTAAATAGGCGAAGGTCATGGCGATAAACCCGATAACGGCGATAACCGCGATTACCGTGATAATTCCGGTATTGTTAGGTTTATTATTTTTACTCATATTCGTAACATCGGTAAATTATTAATTTATTCGCTTAAAATTATTTTAAAATAGTCTGTCGGTTATTGGCTTCCCTCGCAGCCGCCGACCGTTTCGCCGATATCGCAGTAGTTATTGCCGCTGGCATGGATATCGGCCAGGCCGCGTTCACACTCGGGACAGGCAGGTTCGCCTTTAGCCACGAAATCATCGCAGGCACAGGTGCCGGGGGTGTAATTATTCCATTGGTTGGCGTTCATATAGCACATGCCGCAGGCCGGCTCGATACAGCAGCGGTAATTGCCAGCCTGCCGGGCCGCCTCGATCGCAATCGTGCGTTCGGAAATGATCTTGTTATATTGCGCTTGCGGCGATAGCTGTTTGAAATCATTGTGATAAGCGCTAAAAGCGTAATATCCCGGAGCCAGTATAGCGACCGCGAGCATAAGAAATAATAATTTTTTCGACATAATAATACTAATAACGTTTTAAAATCAGGATAAATAATTTAAAGAAAATTATAAACGGATCATAAAAAATTATCTACCCCTCGATCCTGGAAACAGGATACGAATTTATGAATAATCGCTTAATATCTCATTCCCGAATTCGTAAATTCGTGAAATGATTCGTAAATTCGTAGGAAGGTTTATTTATTAGCCAGTTTCGAAACCTGGAGGATTTCGGTAATCATTTTCTGTTTCAGGTTTTCGTTCTTGGCCAGGAGGGCGTTCCTGAAGCAGGTATTCAGGTGGTTTTCCATCAGCATCTGGTGGGCGGATTTCAGGAGGCCGACCGCCGCCAGGTTCTGCTGCATGATATCGACGCAATATTCGTTCTCTTCCACCATAGCGATGATCTTATTGATCAGGCTTTGGGCTTTTTTCAGGTTGATTAAGGTTTTTTCTTTGTGTTTGGTCATATATTGTAGATTTAATAATCGGTTATTTAATAAATTGTTTAAATATTAAAATCAATGGGTAATAATACGAATATAGTAAACAGTAAACAGTAAACAGTAAGCAGTAAACAGTAAGCAGTAAACAGTAAGCAGTAAACAGATTTGCTATATATGAATATACAGCGTTTGGATACTGTTTGAACTTTTGGGTGCCCGTATTGGATTGAAAGCTGTGAATATTAAATATAGAATTATGTTTATTAAGTTGTACCTGCAATAATTCTGCCGCCTGCATCTTTTACTGCCGTTTAAAAAGCGTTTTAAAGAAGAGTTTATAACCACTTATATTTAATCAATAATTGAAAGAATCGAAAAAATACGTTTATCCACACCCCTACCGGGGGTATAGGTATAGAATAGCGCATATGGATCATTTTGGCAAGTTTTTAACATGTACTTAATATTAATGATGTTATATTAAAAGTATATTAATTTAATCTTTTTTTTGATTATTTAAGTTTTTTAGCCAAATTAATTTCTCTTTTTATGTTTTCATTAATAATTATTGCTCACCCCAGTACGAAAGGGTTTACACGGCGAATCGCCGCCAGCTATAAGCAAGGGCGGGAGGAAAGGGGAGGCCGCGCCAAACTAATCGACCTGTATAGCGATGAATACAAACAGGATTTTTTCCATTTCGAAGATATCGAAAATTTACCGGCTGACGCCAAGCGCGATCATATCCAAGATTTGATCAGGCAGGCGGATGAACTGGTGTTTATCCATCCGCTGTGGTGGTGGAGCATGCCGGCGATCATGAAAAATTTTATCGATACTAATTTTCAGTCCGGGTTCGCTTACCGGTATAAAAGCATCCCGATCCTTAAGGGCAGGCCGGTGGGCCTGTTAAAAGGGAAAACCGCGCGGATTTTCATGACCACGGATTCACCGAAATGGTTCGCACCCGTGTTTATAGCGCCGATTAGGCGCATCTGGTCGCTCGGGATATTGCATTTATTCGGGATTAAACTGCGTTCATTCACGGTATTCGACCGCATGCGCTGGCGGAGCGATGATGAAAAAGAGAGATGGCTGGACATGGTGAACGGGATGGCAAACCGAGGTAAGTGATTCGGTTAGCGGGTTATGTGTTATATGTTACAGATTATATAATGGCATTTAAAAAGTTTTTTTAAATCTGTGCAATCTGTTTTATCTGAGGTGATAAACAAAGGGCTGCAACCCCTTGTTACCCGCAGATTAAGCAGATTTAACGGATAAGGATGATACAAATTAACGGTTTAATTGTATAGTAATAGTAGCGGATATTTTCCGCTTTATTTTTTGTCCGGTTCAGGCTATAATATGATTATTGTCCGGTATGAAAAAATATTTATTTACAGTAACATTTATATTATTATTTTTGCCAATTTCAGGCAAAGCTGCCTCCCTGGGCAGCCAATTGTCCGGGCGGATTTTACTTGATGTCGAGCGGCATGGGGAAGCCTGGTATATTTATCCCGGGGATAACCTGCGCTATTTTCTGGGTCGGCCGACAGACGCTTTCGCGATCATGCGCCAGCTCGGGCTTGGGATCAACGAAGTCGATTTCCAGCGGATCGCCCAGGCCGGGATGCCGGTAGCGGGGGACACTAACCTGGCCCGGCGCCTGGCCGGTGAAATAGTCATCGAAGTCGAAAAGAACGGCGAAGCTTGGTACGTAAATCCGGAGGACCTGAAAAAATACTACCTGGGACGGCCGGCCGACGCTTTCAGTATTATGCGCGAACTCGGGCTCGGGATTACGAGCGAGAACCTGGCGAAAATCCATAAGCCGGGGCTGGAAGAATCTATTGACCGATATTCCCGCTATGAGCATAAGACAGTTACGACTGCCAAGGGAGAAAGTTATCCGGTCGATATGGTCGAGATCGATCTCGCCAATCCTAGCTTGAAAATTTTTACCGACGTGGCCGATCCCCACCCCTCGCCGGACCGGGATAAAAATACGGCCACTTTCGGCGCGGGTACGCTCGCCGATTATGTGCTAAAGCATAACGGGTTTGCCGGGATTAACGGCACCTATTTCTGCTCATCCGGCGGCTGCGGGTCAGCTAATTATTATTTT
Organism: uncultured Gammaproteobacteria bacterium; assembly: GCA_964648375.1. Taxonomy (GTDB): domain Bacteria; phylum Patescibacteriota; class Patescibacteriia; order Patescibacteriales; family UM-FILTER-48-10; genus CAZYKS01. The sequence goes on from CAZYKS010000013.1 coordinate 7,405, forward strand.
TATCCGGTCTTCGATTCCGATACCGGCGAACTCGTTAACGATAGCGAGCTTAAATACTGGACCACCGGCCCGATTATCGCGTTCGACGGGAATAACCGCTTCCATTATTTCAAGGACTCCCGTGATTTTCCAGCCCCAGGCTGGTCCGCCTCGGGCGGAAAGAGTGTACCAGAAGCGTTTAAAGAATTCTATAACTCTAAACTGCAGGCGGCGATCGGCAATAAGCCGCGCCTGATCGAGAATAAGATGAATTTACTGATCGAGTGGGATATCGATAAAAGCCAGCGCGACGTCAAATCGGTGCGCAACGCGCTCGCGTATACGGAAAACGCGGCGGATCCGGGCCATGGGACCGTTTACCTGGTGGTCGCCCGCAACGCGACCGTCCCGGACCTGGCGGATATTATGCAGGCCCTAGGCGTCGATTACGCGGTCAATCTCGACGGCGGATCTTCCACGGCGCTCTGGTATAACGACGAGTATATGGCAGGGCCGGGGAGGGATATTCCGAACGCTATCGTATTTTCAGAGTAAATTAATGTTTAAATAACTCATAACTCGGGTAGTTAAAATGAGTTATGGGTTATGAGTTATGGGTTATTATGCTAGAAAAATACATACGTCAATTAAATACTAAAGGCGAGACTTATCTGCGTATCAAAGTTCGTCCTAGCGCCGCCAGGACCGCTATTAAAGATGTCCTGGAGGATGAGACCGTTAAGATCGACATTGCCGCCCCGCCGGTAAAGGGCAAGGCCAACAGCGAATTAATCAGATTCTTATCCCAGGAGTTTAAAGTGAAGAAAAGCGATGTGAAAATATTGAGCGGGGCCGGGGAAAAGACTAAACTAATAAAAATAATAGACGTTAATAAACAGTAAACCCCATATAAAGACTATTTCTTTATGGATAAACAGACGTCACAATTTATAGGCGGTATTTATTGGTTCTGTTTACTGCTTACTGTTTACTGTTTACTATCAAATCTATGGCTAAAAATTTTCAAACCAGGGATTATTTGACTTTAAAATTCGTTAACCCGGTCGTGCGTTTTTTAACGATTTCGGACATCATCGGTTTAAGCAGTTTCGGGCTGGTGGCGCCGGTGTTCGCGGTATTCATCACTACCTCGATTACCGGCGGGAGCTTAGCGGTAATCGGAATCGCGGAAACCATGTATTTATTGCCGCGGGCCCTGTTCCAGATCCCGGTCGCGTATTTCGTCGATAAGGGCAAAGGGGAACGCGACGATTTCTGGGTGATGCTTTCGGGGTCTCTGATTTACGCCCTGGTGCCGCTATTGTACCTGCTCGTAAATACACCGGTCCAGCTGTATCTGGTCCAGTTTATCCTAGGCCTGGGCGCAGCCATGACAGTGCCGACCTTCATGGCGATCTTTACCCGGCATATCGACCGGAAGCATGAAGGGATGGAATGGGGGGTGTACCAGACATTAACCGGGATCGGCACGGCCCTAACCGCGGTTATTGGCGGCCTGATCTCTGACAAATACGGGTTCGCGCCGCTTTTCATCTCGATGAGCATTCTCTTTTTTATCGGCTCGCTGTTCCTGGTCGGGACGTATGGGAGGATGAAGAAGGGGAGCGTATTGTTCGGTTAAAAGATTGAATGTAGCGATAAAATACCCGGTTTTAAATAATCTGTAAGTAAATAAATCGAAGAATTTATAATTTATAATTTATAATTAGTAAACAAAAAATAAATAATTAATTTATAATTTTAAAACAACGGTTTAAAAATTTGATATTTGTTATTACAAATTGTTTATAAATTATAAATTATTACTTATAAATCAGCGTATTTATTAATATAATCTTCATAGGTCAAATATAATTTATATGGAAAACAAAAAAAATATACCACAACACATCGGCCTGATCATGGATGGGAACCGGCGCTGGGCGCGGGAGCGGAATTTGCCGACGTTCGACGGGCACCTGAAGGGCTACGAAAAAATGCGCACATCCCCGGAATGGTTTTTCAAGCGGGGAGTGAAGATCGTATCGGTCTACGCCTTTTCGACCGAAAACTGGAACCGGTCGCAGGACGAAGTCAATTACCTGATGAAGCTATTACAGCGGGCTTTTAAGGAGCACCTCGATGGATTCCATGAAAAAGGCTACCGCCTCCTGATCAGCGGCCGGATCGAGGAATTACCGGGCGATCTGCCCGAATTGTGCCAGGAAGCCGTGAATAAAACCCGGGCCAACAGCCGCGGGACGCTTAATATATGCCTTAATTACGGCGGCCGGGCCGAAATCCTGGATGCGGTCAAGAAACTGATCAAAAACGGGATTACCCAGGAGCAGGTAAGCGAAGGGATACTGAGGAAATATTTTTATAACGGCGGTTTGCCCGATCCGGACATGGTAGTCCGCACGTCCGGGGAACAGCGGATTTCCGGCTTTCTCCTGTGGCAGGCGGCCTACAGTGAATTTTTATTCTTGAACAAATACTGGCCGGATATCGAGGAAGTGGACGTGGATATTATCCTGGAAGAGTACCGGGCACGCGAGCGGCGGCATGGCGGGGATTAGGAGCGCAGTTGATTAGTGATTAGTTGATTAGTTAATTTGTGAAGGATGAATGACGAAGGTCGAAGTACGAAGGGCGAAGGTTAATAATTTCACATTAATATATTTATACTTGACGATATTTAATAAAT
>CAZYKS010000014.1:0-6086 GCA_964648375.1 uncultured Gammaproteobacteria bacterium
AACGGACGATTATGGCCAAAGAGGGCGATAATTATCTGGCGCCGGGACTTAAAGGCAAGAGATTCGTGCCGGCATTTGTTAAAGACGGCGTTATCTATTGGTTTCCAATGCACAAATATCAGGGTGAATCCTGGTACAAAGAAAATGCGATTCTGGTTAAATAATATATCCGGGATCACATCGTAAATTTAGGGTGTTTCGTTTCATTTCGAAACACCCTTTTTATTTTTTTTGCTGACTTGACATAATTAAGATTTTATGCTAATTTATACTGTTTTACGTTATCGCCTTCGGCGACCCCCCAACCGCGAATGGGGGACATGCGAATAAGCGTTATCGCCTTCGGCGACCCCCCCAACCGCGAATGGGGGACATGCGAATAAGCGTTATCGCCTTGCGCCACCGCTAAAGCTATTGCGGCACGCGGTCGGCGAGCCCCCAACCGCGAATGTATGTTATCGCGTTCGGCGAGCCCCGCTACGAATGGGGCACATGCGAATGATGGGGGACCCCGTAAAACCGCTGTGCGGCAACGGGGCGGGCATGCGAAAAGTGATTATAGTATTAATATGGCAAATAATATTACTACATTAAATGAAAAATATCGGCAAGCTTTACCGACGATAGCCATCTGGGCGGTTTTAAGCTTGGCGGTTTTATTATTTGTTATCAGGTATTTCAGTACGGTTTACGCGCTGTTGGGCCTGGCAATTGCGGCCATCGGTTTTTTCGTCTGGCGGCGGTATAATTGGGCGCTTCTGGCTTTGGCCCTGCCCTTAATTACCCTGGGGCCGGTGGTCTGGTTTGAGGTCAGGCCGAACTGGATCTACGAAATGACCCTGAGCGAAGCGCTTATTTTAATTGTTTTAGCGGTATATACCCTCGATATTCTCGTAAATAAAAAGCTGGAAACCGTTCGGATGGATTATATCAGTTTCAGCCTGGTCTTATACCTAGCTATCGGGCTCCTGTCTTTCGGGCGGGTGATCGACTATCAGCTCTTTATCGCCGGCCTGAAAGTTATCACTTTCGGCTTGCTCGCTTATTACCTGGCTTCGCGCCTGATCGATTCCCGCGGAAAACTGCGGCTGTTCCTAAGCGGGCTGGCCGCGACCGCAATAATTCTCAGTACGCAGGTATTTTATACTTTTTATAAACTCGGTTTTTCTTCGAAAATTTTTTTCGAGCGCAGCCTGATCCGGACGCCGGTCGGGGCGATCGCCCTGGTGTCGGCGCTGTTAGTCCTGATCCTGCCGGTTTTGCTCGCTTATTACTTTAGCCTGGAAAAGCGCGACAAACTGAGGCCGTTATTTTTAGCCGCTTTCGTTTTGGGCTGGCTGGCAGTTTTCCTGACCCTGGGCAAGGGCGCGGTTGTCAGCCTCTTACTCGGCCTCGCTTACCTGTTTTACAAACTTAAAAACCGCCGGGTGATAATCGCGCTGAGCCTGGCTTCTTTCGTGGTTTTAAGCGTATTGGTCCTGACCCCGTTTTTCGTGGGGCTGTTCGACCGCCTGGCCAATATTTTCGTCGATGTCAATTCGAAGTTCAGGCTCGATGAATACCGGACCGCCCTAAAAATCGTTAAAGACCATTTATGGCTGGGCGTCGGTTCGGGCCAGCAGCTTCTGTACTACCAGAAACTCTTAAATCCCGATTACCGGGAATTGGTGAATAATTTTTTCCTGCAGAGCCTGATCGATTACGGCGTGGCCGGGCTGGCCGGGCTGCTTTTAATCGTGCACGCGCTTTGGCGCACGGTTAAAAATAAAGCGAATAGAACCAAAGCGGAAGCGATCCTTTGGGCCGGGTTTATCGCCAGCCTGATCGCCGCTTTCTTTAACGGTCTGGTCGAAGTCACTTTTTTCGCCCTGCCGTACGCGATCATATTTTGGAGCATAGTGGGAGTTTTCAAAAATCTCGCAGAGCAGAGAACGGCATTGCGGGAAAACGCTGATAATTAATAAGATAACAGCTACGCTGATAACGCCCCCGACCCCACCCTGCCCCTCCCCTTGCTAAGGGGAGGGAACCAACTGAGACGCATTATTTTAGAGTAGGGCGGGAGTATTTAAAAATTTATTCGAAGTTAATCGATCATAATCAATATAATTTATAATTTTTTCTGCCATTCTTTGCGGAATGACTGCCTACGCAAGTTGGCCATGAAGTGAAGAATCTATAATACGTATTTAGCGCCAATTGTGTATTATAGATTCTTCACTTCGCTACGCTCCGTTCAGAATGACAGAAATAAAATGAAAAAAATCGTATGAAAAAAGTCACAGCAGTGATCATCAATTACAACACGCCGGAGATGACCGAGCGGGCGGTCAGGGCCCTGCACGCGGCCGAACCGATCCTCGATTTTTCCGTCGTCCTGGTCGATAACGGCTCGGAGCTGAAGCCGGAATTAGCCGACCTAAAAATGTACCTTTCCCGCTATATCGCCTGCCGCAAGAACCACGGTTTTGCCGGGGCGGCGATAAAAGGGATCAAGGCCCAGCGGGCGAAATATGTGCTCTTACTCAATTCCGACGCGCTGGTCAGCGAAAAAGCGGTTACCCGGATGGTCAGATTCATGGACCTCGAGCCGCACGTCGGGGTCATCGGCGCGCGGATGGTTTATCCGGACGGCGCCACCCAGGCAAGCTTCGGCCGCTTCCCGAAACTGGGGCGCGAACTTATGCGGTTTTCCATGCTTTCCAAGCTCCTGCCGGGCGGTACCCTGATATTCGCCAATGCCTTAACCCGCAAATATTTCCGCAAACCGGTCGAGGTCGACTGGGTGAGCGGCGGCTGTATGCTTATCCGCACGGCGATGCTCGAAGAGGTCGGCAGCCTCGATAAGAACTATTTCTTCGGGGTGGAAGATATCGATCTTTGCTACCGGGCGAAGCAGGCCGGCTGGCGGGTAGCTTATTATCCGCAGGCCGCAGTCACCCATTACCACGGCTATTCTTCCGGCGGCCGGCGTTCGACCGCGAGCCTGAGGCTCGAAGCCCAGGGGATGGATCGTTTTTTCCGGAAGCATTATCCGGGCCGATGGGTTACGCGTTTCACGGTTAAATTCATGTATCGGGTAAAGGCCGGGATGCTGGATATGGTATTTAAATTTAAGGAAACCGGGAACGTACTCAGAGGCATGAAGCAAAGAAAGTTGAAATTCATAAATCAATAAAGTTCTATCTATCTGTGTTAATCTGTTAAATCTGTGGTTATTTAAATTCACCACAGATTAAACGGATTTAACAGATTATTTCTAAAATGAAAGTTTTGCAGGTAAACAAATTCAATCATCTCGTCGGGGGGGCGGATAAGTATTTTCTGGACCTGGCCGAATTATTGCCTTTGCGGGGAGTGGAGACGGCTAAGTTTTGTATGGCGCATCCGGATAACTTGCCGGATAAGTACGCGCAATATTTCGCCAGCCAGGCCGATTTTAACGACTATAACATTATTGGCGGCCTGAAAAACGCGGGCCGGATGATATACAGCCGGGAAGCGGCGCGCCGATTCGAAAAAGTGGTGAAAGTTTTCCGGCCCGACCGGGTGCATCTCCATAACATCTACCACCAGCTTTCCCCCTCGCTCCTGCCGACCGCGAAAAAGTACGGCCTGCCGGTCGTGATGCATCTGCATGATTATAAATATTTATGCCCGAACTATAAGCTGTATAACGCGCGCGGCGTCTGCGAACGCTGCCGGGGCGGGAAATATTATAACTGCGCACGGTATAAATGCCTAAAGGATTCGCGCTCCAAAAGCGCCCTGGCCGCGCTCGAGATGTATATCCACCACCGGCTCCTGCGCATTTACGAAAAGAACGTGGACTTATTCATCGCCCCGAGCGAGTTCATGAAAAATAAATACCTCGAATGGGGCGGCGACCCGGCGAAAATTACGGTCGTGCCGTATTTTATCAAAACGGATGAATATGAACCGAAGTTTACCCCCGGGGATTATTTTCTTTATTACGGCCGGTTGAGCGGAGAGAAGGGGGTCGGGACGCTACTCAAAGCCTTTAAATGTCTTATTAAAAATCGTCCGGAAGCGAAACTTAAGATAATTGGGAAAGGACCGGAATTCGGAAATTTGAAATTGGAAATTGGAAATTTGGGCTTGGCTGATAGCGTTAAATTGCTGGGAGCCAAGTATGGCGAAGAATTACGCCAAATCGTAGCCGGTAGCCTGGCGGTCATCGTGCCGTCGGAGTGGTATGAAGTATCCGGGATCGTGATCATGGAAGCCAACGCATTAGGCAAGCCGGTGGTCGGGGCGAATATCGGCGGGATCGGGGAAAATATCGCCGATAACGAAACCGGCATGCTGTTTACTCCCGGACAGGCCGGGGAGCTGGCGAATAAGATGAAAATACTCATGAATAATCCCGCCCTGGCCGAAATACTGGGCAAGCAAGGGAGGGAAAGGGTGGTTGGTAGAAATAGCCCGAAGAAGCATTTGGATAAAATTATTGAGATATACCAAATGCAAATTCAAAATTCTAAACACTAAAAAATTTAGGATTTATGATTTAGGATTTATGATTTTTAATGTAAACAATTTAGATAAAATAATCTGCGCTTTACTTTTTTCGATTTTAATTATTCCCGGGATTGCACAAGCGCAGGATACTTACCCTAAGCTGGCTAATTATTATTTGAAATTTTTTAATGGTAACGATTACCGCGAGCTCGAGAAATGGGACCTGGTTATCACTCCGGCCGAGATGGTCTATTATAATCCCGGATTTTTCGCGGATTACCGTAAGGCTAAGCCGGAGGGGCTCTTATTAGCGTATGTGTATCCGGCAATGGTCAATACCTACGACGTGAACGAATCCACCGGCCTGACCGGCGCCGTGTATGATCAGGTCAGCCGGAACGACTGGTGGCTTAAGAACGGGCAGGGGGAAAGGCTCGAGATCTGGCCGGATATTTACGCGGTCAATCCGGATAATGGCGGCTGGACCGAGTTTAACGCCGGCCATATCGCCGCCGACATCAGGATCGAAGACTGGGACGGGATCATGTACGACATGGTGGACGCGTCCGTAACCCATTACAGCGCCAACGGCATCGATATCGACAATGACGGCCACGCCGAACCCGCGAACCGCGTTAACGCCGCCTGGCAGTCGGGGCTGGCCGACCTGTTCGAGAAAACCAGGGAAAAGATCGGGGACGGTAAGGTCATGATCACGAACGGCAATTCCATTCCCGCTTACCAGGCGGACACTAACGGCCGCATGTTCGAAAGCTTTCCCACGCCCTGGGAAGGGGACGGCAGCTGGGAGGCGACCATGAAAAACTACCTTAAGGTTTTACCGGAAGAGAACCCGGATCCGCAGGTTTACGTGATCAACGCCAATACCGGTAATAGCGGGCGCTACGACGATTACCGCCGGATGCGCTTCGGCCTGGCCAGCACCCTTCTCGGGGACGGCTATTATTCTTTCGACTACGGGGACGAGTCCCATGCCCAGCTCTGGTGGTATGACGAGTATAACGTCAAACTCGGTTCGGCCCTGACCGGCGCCTATAACCTGCTCGACAAGGATTCCGGGAAAATCGAGCCGGGATTATGGCGGCGCGATTTCACCAACGGCATAACTTTAGTCAATTCCACCGATAAAGCCCAAACCTATATTTTTCCGCAGGAAGAATTCGAGAAAATTAACGGCACGCAGGACCGGCGCATGAATGACGGCGCCAAGATCAATTATATCAAGCTGGCGCCTGATGACGGGGTGGTGCTCTTAAAAACCGATTCCGAAATCTACAATGCCGGCTTTACCAACGGAAGCTTTATCCGCGTATTCGATTCCCGGGGGGAGCAGGCGCGCAACGGCTTTTTCGCGTATCTGGACGCTTATTCCGGCGCTACCCGGGTGTTAATGGCCGATCTCGATAATGACGGGCTGCCGGAAACGGTGGTTAACGGCGCCGGCAGGCTAACGGTCTATAAAAACGGCAATAAATACAGCGAATTCCGGCCCTACGGCGGAGCCTTTACCGGTGCGGTTTCATTCATTGCCGCCGACCTGAACGGCGACGGCACGAAAGAGATCATCACCGGCCCCGGAGCGG
>CAZYKS010000014.1:6186-9877 GCA_964648375.1 uncultured Gammaproteobacteria bacterium
AGGGGGGTATGGAAGTCATCAATAAAAGCGATGCCGATTTGACCGAGTCCGCAAACCGTTCCGGCGTTATCCCGCCCGGGGCCGGGAAAGGCGGGAATGTCGTAATCGGGACCCTGAACGTATTTTTGAATCCGATCAGGAAGCGCCATGAAAAGCATTACCGCGATTCGAAATTCCATTTGGCCGCCGATATCGTCCTGGCGCTGACCGTTATTATCCTGGCGGCTGTTCTGGCCGGGGCCGGTTTATTCGTCCCCGAAAGCGAGGTCGAGCTGAGCGGAAGGGCTTTAAGCGGGGCGGTTATGAGCGGCCGGACGGAAACGTTCGAGCTGACTTTCGCGAATAACGGCAAAGCCGGGCTGGATAACGTCAGGCTGGCGGTCAGGTACCCTGAAACGTTCGCATTAAGTTCGGCCACGCCCGGCGACGGCTACGATAAACGCACCAACACTTTTTCGCTCGGGAACTTAGCCAGCGGCGCCAACGGTAAAGTCAAGCTAAGCGGAACGGTTACCGGACAGGTCGGCAGGAGCCAGAACATGGCCTTTACCTTAAGCTACGAGCGCAACCACCGCGACGGGCAGGCCCTGTATTCCCTGATTTATAATATCGAAAAATCGAGTTTAAGCGGGGATTTCAGCCTGCCGCAACCGGTCTATACCGATTCCGAGCTGGCCCTGCCGGTTAAGATCGAGAATCACGGCGATAAGGAGCTCGATAATATCAGCCTGCGGCTCGATCCGGAGGCGTTCGCCCTCAGCGCGGTCAGCGGCAACGACGCGGCCGCACTCACCGGCAACACCATAAATATCAGGCGGCTGGAAGCCGGCCAGAAGCTCGAATTCATATTACACTCAGCGTTTAACTCCGAAACCGGGGCAGGCGAGGCGGTCCTAAGCGGGTATCTCGCTTACCAGGGCAATGACTTCAAACAATTCGAAACCCGGTACGCGTTCGAGGCCAAACAGCCGCGCTTTAGCGTAAACATCACTACCGGAGCAGGGAGCGTTTCAACAGGCGAACCAACCAGTTTCCATATCGATTACGCCAACGAAGAAGACACACCGCTTAGCGCGGCCAGCTTCGCCATATCGCCGGTTAATAGCAATCTGCCTATCGGCCGGATCGCGGTCAGCGCATTAACGGCCGGTTATGAACAAAGCGAAAACAGGATCGACCTTACTGCGCCCGTGCCGGCGCACAGCCGGGGCGGCTTCGATATAACGCTCGCTTTCAGCGAAAAGATCCCCCAATCCGAGCAAGCGGCAGGGATCGCGGTAAAGAGCGGATATTCGATCGGGGCCCAGGCAGTGGCCGTAAAAAGCTATTCGCCGGCCGTTAAAATCTTATCGAAAGTGACCGTCACGTCCGCCGGCTATTATTACAGCCCCCAGGGCGACCAGATCGGCGCCGGGCCTTTGCCTCCGGAAGTCGGAGTGCCCACGCGCTACTGGGTATTTTTAAATATCGACAATCACGGTAATAACCTTAAGGACTTTACCGTAACCGGCACTTTGGCGGAGGGCGCGGTTTGGTTAAATTCGAAAAATCTGCTGGCCGGAAAACTATTATACGGCGTTGAAGGCCGGAAGGTAGTATGGGCCATCGACCATATCGACAAAGACGGAGGCAATTACCGGGCCGGATATGAAGTCGCGGCCATACCGGAAGCCGGGGATGCGGGCAAAATACTGCCGTTAGTGGGGGCTATCAGCTATAGCTATTATGACGAATATGCCGGTGTGGAAATAAACGGAACCCTGGATCCGATCACTACCAGTCTGGACAATGATTTATTAGCCAGTGGTATGGGGGCGGTAAGGACTAGTCTTGACAGATAAATATTTTTATGTTAAAGTTAATAGTTTTTAATAATTGATTTTATTAAAATAATATATTTTAGCTGATATTAAATAATAAATTACTATAAAATATGACTTTACCGAAGGGAATATACCGTTTAAATAGGAGATATTTCATTTATACCGCGATATTAGCGATAATCGCTGTCGCAGTGATGACAATGCCAGCAAAAAGCCGGACCAAATCGTACAATTACGGCGACGCCGTTAATTTCCAGGGGCGGCTGATCATCGGAACGACCAATACCGGCGAAGGCGAAATTTTCGAACTGATTAACGGCCATTTAACGCGCCAATCCCATTTTAAAGCCATCTGGGACCGGTATAGCCGCAACGACGAATTTTTCGATATCGCTTTCAAGATCGAGCAAGGCCGGCTTTACGCTTATCTGGTAGACGGCCGGCGCCTGTATAAATATGACGTTACCGATACCGCTAACCCGAAACTGGTCAGGAGCGAGCCTGACAATAGCTGGGACTGGAAGATGGGGGTCGGGGTAGTGGGCGATAAGGTTTTCACGACCGGGCCGTCGATGGTAAAAGTCTGGACCAGCGGCCTCGTAATCGTGGATAGCTTTAAGCTTAAAAGCCTCAGGCAGGGGAATATCAGCTTTTCCCCGGGCGGCGATTATATTTTCCAGGTGGAAGGGGACAGATTGTCGGTATTCGACACCAATACCCGCCAGGTAGTGGCCGATAAAGAGATCGTCGCCACGAGCGACCATAACCGGGTCATCTATAACGACCCGACTACCAGTTCGATTTATCTGGTTGACGGCGAAGCTTTGAAAAAAATCGATATTTCCGGACATGTCCAGGATATTTTTTACCATACCTCCGATAACGGCTATGATGTTGCCGGGATTCCGGGGCGCAGTTATGTTTATTTTTCCGACGGCATCGGCGTAGTAAAAGCGCGGATGAGCGACTTGGAACCGATCGACTGGGCCTATACTACCGGAATTGCCGTTCCCAACGGCTGGGCCATCGGGCTTAAAGCGGTAGCGGACGGGGCCGGGGACAGGGTAGTCGTTTTCAATAATTCCAGCATCCTGGTATTAGACGAAAATCTCGGTCTAATCGATTTTTACCGCTCGGTCGCGGAAGAAACTGGCCCGCAGGAAATGTTAGCTCTAACCCTCGATAAAGACCGGGCCGCGCCCGGGTCCATGGTCGCGGTTACGGGGCAGGGTTTTGGGGAAAACGAAGAGCTCGTAATTAATTTTGCCGGCGCGAAAACCGCGGCCAAGGCCGATAATAAAGGGCGGTTTATGAAGATAATTTCCGTACCGGACGTGAATAAAACCCCGGTCGTAGCCGATATAAAAGTCACTGGCGAAAGCACTGGGCTGACTTATAGCATATCGTTTAATATAGAATAAATCCGATAAGAAGGGGTAGAAGGCAAAAGAAGGCGGAGAGGGGAAGAGGGGAAGAAGGTAATAAGTTAATGGAATATAGTGTTTATTTTACAGCTTATCCCCCCCCTACCCATTTTTATTCTTCTGCCCTCTCGGGCCTTCTAGCCCTTCTTAATCAAATATAAATAACTTTAATAAATCAGGGAGGTTTTATATGTCGAAATGAAATTTCCCGCCTAATAATTTTAAAACATATGAAAACAAAGGAGACATTTAAACAACTGAATAAAAATTTAAGCAAAAGTATTATAATCGTTTTAATCGCGGCTACGGTTTTTAATTTCAATTTTATTATCGCGCCGGATAAAACGATCGTTAAAGCCGCCGGTAATTTAGTTAAAAACGGCAGCTTCGAAGCCGGCAACAGTTTCAGCTATTGGGGAATATGGAATAACGCTTCCTCTTCCC
>CAZYKS010000015.1:0-2962 GCA_964648375.1 uncultured Gammaproteobacteria bacterium
TAGTAAAAAAACCACAGCCGGCAATCCGTTGGGATTTATGATCATGCGCGGAGGTGATGAACCGAATTATTACGCTGAAGATATAGCCATCGCCAAAAGATTGTTGGGAAACGCCGGATTGACGGATGAGATCATCGTCGATTGCTCGCACGGTAATTCGCGGAAATTGCATGAAAATCAGCCGACAGTCTGGTACAATGTTATGAAGCAGAAATTGAACGGCGACACATCCGTGGTGGGATTGATGCTGGAGGCCTATCTGAAAGCAGGTAAACAAAAACTGGTGCTGGGGGAGAAGCCGGCTTACGACATTTCCGTAACTGATGCCTGTGCACCGTGGGAAACCGCGAAGGAACTACTGCTCTATGCCAATGATGTGATGGGGTTGATCTTCAGTAATCAATGGAAAAAAGTGGCGGTAAATTTCGCTTGATGAAGGAGGCGATATGTGCGAAAAGCATGGAAAGAATTATAAAAAGTTAGTAACGGCAGGCTGGGGAAGCGCGGTATTGAAGGGATGTAAAATTTGTGCCAGGCAAAAACTTAAACAACTCGAAATCGAACTCGAAGTTTTGAAATCGCATGATAAAACCGCTAATAACCCCAGGTAGTATGTCAGCAAAAAAGTCTTGATTTTCTTTATCCGGTGTGTTTTACTGGATAGTAACAAACCTTATTAATTGAAAGGAGGACTTTGTATGAAGATTGAAGTGAAACCGAAGAAAGACAGTCATATCGGACGGACCACGAAAAAATTGGTCGAATGTCTAAAATTGTTTGATATTAAGGTGCTGGAAACCGAGGAAACTGAAGGGGTTATCCGGGTAAAATGCGATGATTCGGCCGGCAACCTGGCTATGGAACTTTTCGGCAAACTTCCGGATTTGGTTGAAAGTGTCAACATGGCGGCTTGATCGGTTATATTGATCATTTATAAAAACAAAAACATTTACCGGGGACAGGAATTTAAACTGTCCCCCTCTTTTTTCTTTATATTTGATGAGTAAGTGTGAAGAAAATGAGAGGCGAAGATATCGTTTTACCGATTATATATCTGCTGTTAAATCTGTTTATTCTGTGGTTAAATGATAATAGTTGCAATCGTATTATTAAGATCTAATAATATACATAAATAATTATTTTAATAACCGAAATGATTATATGCCAAAAAAAATAACCATCGGAGTTTCCGGCTCGCGCGGCAGCTTTTCCGAAGAAGCCGCGGTTTATTATTGCGCGAAAAATAAAATTAAAGATTATACCCTCGACTATCTGATAAACTCGGGGAATGTACTTAAGGCGCTGACTGCGGGTAAAATCGATAAAGGAGTATTTCCGATCGAAAATTCGAACGGCGGGATCGTGACCGAAACCGTTTACGCTATGGCCGAATATAAGTTCGCGATCGAAGCCTTATTCGAGATCGATGTCCAGCATTGCCTCTTGGCCCGTCCGGGCAAGAATATCGGCGACATCAAGCGGATCGTTTCCCATCCGCAGGCGCTAAAGCAATGCCGGATGTACCTGGCCCGGCGCTGGAACGGCACCGACCTGGAAGAATATTCGGATACGGCCAGCGCGGCCATGGACCTAAGCGCGGGCAGGCTGCCGGAAAACGCGGCCGTGATCGCGCCCCGGATCTGCTACGAACTTTACGGCCTGGATATTTTAGAACAGGGGATACAGGATCTTAAATTCAACTTCACTACTTTTATTACTGCCATTCGGGAATAACTATGTAAAATCCCTACGAATCAACGAATTTCCTCACGAATTCACGAATATTCTTTTCTCGCCCTACGGGCATCAATTAATATCACAGATTTAGTAGAAATTATTCGTAAATTCGTGAATTGATTCGTTGATTCGTAGGGCAGGAACTATGAAAAATAACAAAACAACAATAGGAATTATAGGGTTCGGCCGTTTCGGCACCTTAGCCGCGAGTGTGCTGAAACAATACGGGGAAGTCAGTGTCTTCGATACGGTGAAACAGACGGCCAAAGCGCGGCGCATCGGGGTTAAATTCGCGGATCTGAAATCCGCGGCAGGAGCGGATATCGTGGTCCTCGCCGTGCCGATCTCGCAAACCGAAAAAACGGTTAAAAAAATCGCGCCGCTGGTTAAACCGGGCGCTTTAGTGGTCGATACCTGCTCGGTTAAGGCCCTGCCCTGCCAGTGGCTCATGCGGCATCTGCCCGCATCAGTCGGGATACTAGGCACGCATCCGATGTTCGGACCCGTAACCACCGGCTTTGACGAGCGCAAGCAAACCTGGGATCTTAAGGGGCTGCAGATCGTGCTCTGCCCTTTGCGCGTAAGGCCGGCGGTTTTAAAGAAAGTTAAAGCGTGTTTACGGTCGCTTGAACTTGAAATTATAACCGTAAGCCCGGACGAGCATGATATAGAGACCGCGGATACGCTCGCTTTTATGCATTTTCTCGGCCGCTCGCTTTTTGAGGCCGGTTTCCGCGAGCGGACGATATTTCCGCCCGGGTATAAGGACCTCCTGCGGGTCTACCGCACCACTACCGGCGACAGCTGGGAGCTGATGTACGATATGAATATCTATAACCCCTATGCGCGCGCGGCCCGGGAGAGGTTCAGCGGTCAGTGCGCTAAAATAGAAACTAAGATAAGTTCCAATAAAAAGAACGGTAAAAAAGGGCTGGAAGGTTTTCGCGCAGATATCGATTCGATCGATAAGCAAATCATGCGGCTTCTGGCCAAGCGCTTTCAAATTGTCGGAAAAATCGGTAAAATAAAGAGAAAGGAAGTAACTGCGATAGTGAATAAAACGAGAGAGCAGGAACTGATAAAAAGAAACAGCCGCAACTCAGGGCTTAATAAAAAATTCGTAGCGAGTTT
The DNA here is from genome assembly GCA_964648375.1 of uncultured Gammaproteobacteria bacterium. Taxonomy (GTDB): domain Bacteria; phylum Patescibacteriota; class Patescibacteriia; order Patescibacteriales; family UM-FILTER-48-10; genus CAZYKS01. The sequence goes on from CAZYKS010000015.1 coordinate 2,869, forward strand.
ATACCGCCTGATATTTAAAGAAGCCTATAAGCGGCAGAAGTAAAATTTCACCGGCCTAGGCCAAAGTCGGAGTTTCCACCGGCCTTTAGTCGAG
>CAZYKS010000015.1:3062-9861 GCA_964648375.1 uncultured Gammaproteobacteria bacterium
CCGCAGAATTTCCACCGGCCTTTAGTCGAGCCGCAGAATTTCCACCGGCCTTTAGTCGAGCCGCAGAATTTCCACCGGCCTTTAGGCCAGGGTCGTGCAGGCTTTAGCCTGCCGCTCAAATAGTTTCAAAATCATCATTTTTCCAATTAATATTTCCGCAGGAGATTAAAACCTCCCGAACCCTGGCCTGAAGGCCGGTGGAACTTACTAATATGCTGTCTCACCGTATTAAAAATCTAAAACCTTCCGGTATCCGTAAGTTGTTCGACCTGGCTTTCGGGAGCAAGAACGATTTGGTCGATTTTTCCATCGGCCAGCCGCATTTTAAGGTACCGGACGCGGTCAAGCGCGCCGCTAAAGAAGCGATCGACAATGATTTTTCCCGCTATACCCCGACTCTGGGAATACCGGAATTGCGCGCGGCCGTGGCTAAGAAGCTGGAAAAAGAAAACGGGATCAAGGCTCAGGCTGATAACGTGATTATCACTACCGGCACATCGGGCGGGATTTTCCTCGCCCTGTCCGCGATTCTCGACCCCGGCGACGAGATCATAATCCCGGACCCCTATTTCGTCCTTTATAACCAGGTGGCGGCTTTTCTGGGTGCGCGCATAATCCTTTGGGACACCTATCCGGATTTTCAGGTCAAACCGGAGACGCTCGCGTCCCTGATCACTCCGAAGACCAAAGCGATCATCGTCAATTCGCCCAATAATCCGACCGGCGCGGTCTATAATGAAGCCGTTCTTAGAAAAGTAGCTCGGATAGCGGCTGAACATGGGCTGGTAATCCTGTCCGACGAGATTTACGAATACTTCGATTATGATAACCGCTTTTTCAGTATCGGCAGTCTTTACGGCCGGACCGTAACCGTAAACGGGTTTTCGAAGAGCCATGCCCTGACCGGCTGGCGCATCGGCTACGCGCACGGACCGAGCGAAATAATCGAAGCGATGGGCAAGCTCCAGCAATATACCTACGTCTGCGCCCCGGCCTTGGCCCAGGCGGCGGCTTTGGCCGCGCTTAAAAACCTGCCCCGAGAGCAGTACCGGGAATATGCGCGCAAACGGGACTTAGTAAACGATGAGTTAAAAGATAAGTTTAACCTAATAAAACCGCAAGGTTCGTTTTTCGCGTTTCCGGCCATACCCACAGGCATGAAAAATTTTACTGAAACCGCGATGAAAGCCGGCGTCCTGGTCGTGCCCGGCACTGTCTTTTCCACCCGCGACACAAACTTTCGTCTATCCTACGCAGTTGAAGACAAGGCGCTTAAGCAGGGGCTCAAACTATTGAAAAATATTGTTTAATATTTGAACAAATTATTCCTATTCGTAAATTCGTGAAAAGATTCGTTGATTCGTAGGGGTATTTAACTTTACTTTAACCACGCCTGTGCTATAATAAAAATATAAAATAGTATATTTACAATTGAATTATGACTGAAGTTAATCCTTCGAAAAAGCTTCACTAAGCTGAGTCAAGTATTGGGTCAAATTGCAAGAAAATTGGCCTTCAGGTATTTTCCGGCCGTGGCCGGAAGGTCCTGGTCCTATGGGTAAATTTGTCTGCAGGCCGGAATCATGAGTCTTTTCTCGCGGTTCAAAAATGCAGGCAACCCGCTAAATTAAAGCGGGACCGATTAATGTAATGCCAATACCTTGTTCAGCCGCGAATAGTGAAGCTTTTTTGGTTGGGGAAAAAGTTTGCAACCGCGGTTTGCAAGCGCGGATGCAAGCTTTACCGGATAAATTTATAAAAAATGCGCAAAGATTGATGTCTTTGCGCATTGGGGGAAAACAATACTAAATTTATTTCTGGGCTTTAATCGCCTGCAGCATCGCTTTATCGTGTTGCAGGGATTTATAATCTGTAGGCGCATATACCGGGTACAGTTTGACCGCTTTTGTTAAGGCATCTTCAGCTTTGGTCATATCGCCTTGCTTAAAATAGCCGCATCCCAAGGTTCCTATATTATAGGGAGAATCGGGAAAAATCGCGACGGCGCGTTCGGCGCAGGACACCCCTTGGTTGACATCAATATCGAGATCGATTAATGTCCAGGCGAGTGTATTTAAAGCGCGATGGTTGTTCGGGTTCAGCTTAACCGCCTGCTCCAACAGGGCAATCGCTTCTTTCGTTTTTCCTTGTTTCAATAAAGGCTGGGCCTGAAGATAGAGGGTTTCGGACTTATCCTGGCCTTTCATGTCGCTATCGTGGTAAAAAAAATCTTTTACCACCCCCGTCTTGATATCGAGCGTAACCTGAAGCAGCTCATACTCCATTTGCATGTCGCTATTTTTCACCCCGTTATCCATAGCCAGCGTGCTTAAGCCGATAACAGGAAGGCCGCCCAATAACCCCATGCCGATTGCCCTTCCATGCTTAAGCGAATCCCGTTTATACAGGTATCGATAGACCTGGTACTTGCCTTGGTATAAGGTTTCAGTGGGGTTGCCATACATGCTTACGAGATCCTGCTTAGTGGTTTTATCGATGACGATTCCGGGTTTGTAATCGAATTTACTGCCCCTCTCATTCACCGTCGAGGTGCAGCCCAGGGTCAGGATGACAGCCAGTCCTACCAGAATTAAAAACCACAATGTTTTGTATTTCATCTTACTTGCTCCTTTCTCGTCTGGAAAAATTAAGGGTAGAGGGAATTATATCCATGCCGAAACGCGATCTGATACCTCCTTTCGTGTCGAAATTTGTTTATTCTAAAATGAACGCGTAAATATTTAATGAAAATTCATTACAATGATATGGTTTTCTTAATATGGGAGTAATTATTCCCATTGCTAATTTAAGGGTTATTCCATTCTCTTTGCGCTAATATTATATATTTAACTCTGAATTTTGTCAAGCGTATCAGCCATGACCCTTGGTTTTGGAGTAGTTTTTAACTGTAACGGACACTATCCGCTAACGTATAATTATATATTAAGGGCGAATAAAATCAAGCCAATATAAAAAACATTTGGAGTTGACAAATCATTAATTTTGTGGTAAAAATTAAAAATAAATCATAATTACATTTATGCAACTTAGTAATCACCAGCTGAATCAGAGCTACTCGACCGTTTGTGCCAACGGCCGTGTTTTCGTGTCTCCGACGACCGAGAGCGTTTCTTCCAGCTGGGATTACCTGAATTATATTTTTAGATGGTAAATATAATATTATAAATATATATCTTCTTTGGTTAAACCCGGCTGGACAAAAGCCGGGTTTTTTGTGTTATTGCCTTGCGCCACCGCTAAAGCTATTGCGGCACGCGGTTGGCAACCCCCCAACCGCGAATGGGGGACCCCGCAAAGACACTTCGTGTCAGTGGGGTAGGCATGCGAATAAATGTTATGCCTGCGGCAACCCCCCCCAACCGCGAATGGGGGACCCCGTATAGCCGCTGTGCGGCAACGGGGCAGGCATGCGGATATAAATTTTGTTTTCAGCAATGTACATTTATAACAATAATACAATCCAAAGGAGGTAAAAAGTATGAGCGAGAAACAACTGAAATTGAATATTATTAAACTTTACGTAATCCGGGGGATTAAGAGCTTTATGCTGGCCATTCCCGTAATCGTTTTATTCTTCCAGGAAAACGGCCTCTCGATGAAGCAGGTATTTATACTGCAATCGCTGTTCGCCTTGTCCGTGATCGTTTTAGAGGTACCGACCGGATATTTTTCCGATTCATTCGGCCGCAAGCTTTCCCTTATAATCGGAGGACTATTGTCCGTGGCCGGTTATGCGGTTTACTCGGTATCATATGGTTTTTACGGATTTCTCCTGGCCGAGATTATTCTCGGCCTGGGAGCCAGCTTTACTTCCGGAGCGGATACGGCGATGCTTTACGATACGCTCCTCGAGCTCGACCAGGCTTCCGAGTACAAACGCCAGGAAGGCCGGATATCCGGGATCGGATTAGCTTCGGAGAGTTCATCGAGTATTATCGGCGGGCTCCTGGCCCTGGTCAGCCTGCGCTTCCCGCTCTATTGGGACGCCGCCACGGCGCTTTTAATCGTTCCGGTCGCCTTGACTTTAGTCGAACCGAAACGGCATCTGGCTGCGGTTAAATCCGCCGCTCTTCTGAATATGGTCAGGCTGGTCCGGTTTTCGCTCCATGACCAGAAACAGGTGAAATGGCTGATTATTTACTCGTCCTCGGTCGGGGCGTCGACTTTAACGATGTTCTGGCTGACCCAGCCGTATCTTCTCGCTAACCATATCCCCTTGGAATTATTCGGGGCGGTCCTGGCGACGTTCTTCTTGGTGGCTGCCGGTTTTTCCTGGCAGGCGCATCGGGTAGAGCGGATCCTCGGACGCAGGCGCTCGCTTATCCTCTTGATCGCCCTGCCGGCCCTGGGTTACGCGCTTGTCAGTTCGCTCTGGTACGCCTGGTCGCTCGTGTTCATCGCGCTTTTCTACGTGGTCAGGGGAATCAATAACCCGGTCACCCTCGACTATATCAACGGCCTGGTCCCGTCCGATATTCGGGCCACGGTCCTGTCGGTTAAGAACCTGGTAAGCCGGCTGGAGTTCGCGCTTATCGGTCCCGCGATCGGCTGGGTCAGCGATGCTTATTCGCTCCAGGTGGCGCTCTTGTCCGCCGGCGCGGTCTTTCTCGCCTTCGGCCTGATATCGTTAGCGTTTTTACGCAAGCATGAAGCGCTCTAAATCAAAAAAGGGGGTTGTCGCCCGGCACAACTCCCTTTTTCATTTTATCTAAAATTATTCCTTCATCCCTTAAATTATAAAATACAGTTTATAGGCAACCTTGACTTTTTCGCTAAAATCATATATAATAAAAGTATAAGATTAAAATAAAAATAGAAATAAAAAAAATACAAATGGAAAAAAATAAGTATAAACAATTAAGTTTATTCAGTTTTAATTTATTCGGTCTTAAGCTTTTCTCCCAAAGGAGGCAGAGAAGTTTTTTTATGCCTAAACATAATTTTTTCTGGTACATGCAGATATTAATCCAAATCAGTACTCTGACTATCGGAAAATTGTTCTTAAATCTTGAAATTAGGGGATTAGACAATATTGATAAATTACCGATTGGCGGAGGGGCTTTATTTGTAGCCAATCATCATGGGAAAATCGATCCATTTTTGGTTGGATCCTGCCTACCACGCTCACACTATAATAAGATAAAATGCCTTAGGTTTTTTACCTATTATGGATATATTCGGAAAAAACCATATGGACCGTTAATTTGGCTTTCAGGTGCTTATTCGGTACAATCGGGTCAAGGCATACCTTTGAATTTTATACTTAAGCGAACGATCAACATACTAAAAAATAAGCAGGATGTGGTTATGTTTCCAACTGCAAGAATGCGAAAATATTTTGATCCAAGGGAAGCCCGACCAGGTGTAGCTTATTTGGCCGAAGAGGCTAATCCGGTTATTGTGCCGGTATTCTTAGCCAATACTAACCGAATTAAATTAAAAGATTTAATTTTAAGACGTAGGCAGGTTAAAGTAATCTATGGCAAACCGTTTTATTTTAAAGATTTAACTGGAGAATTATCAGATAAACACAAAATTGCAGCTATGATTATGAAACGGGTAGAAAACCTAGGTAAAGAGTTAAAACGTGAAGGAATGGTAGTCCCAGAGATTAAATAGTTTTTAATTTAGGCATAAATGAATGCCAGTAAAAAAAATATTTAATATAATTATTAAAAGGAAACAGGAATTAGAACTCGGATTTTTCGGAGCGCTAGCGAGTTTAGCGCTCGCTATTATTTTGCGCCGAATAGTCGCACCGCTGGTACGGCTGTTTTTCGTAAAAGAGGTCGAGGGGATCGAACATCTTCCGAAACAGGGCCCGGTGATTATCGCTTCGAACCATGAAAGCTACCTTGATTTCATCTGCTTCTGGGCCGTGTCTCCGCGCAGCGTACAGTACCTGGCCGCGGAAGTGTTTTATAAGAGTAAGTTCTGGCGGCCCTTGATGTTCGCGACCGGGCAGATCCGGGTGGACCGCTATAGCGGCGATAAGCAGGGCAAAGCCAAGGCTAAAGAGCATGCCTATGCGATCTTAAAAAACGAGGGCGTCCTCGGGATTTTCCCGGAAGGGACGCGCACCCGCTCGGGCGAGATGGGGAAGGCCTTTACCGGCGTGACCCGCTTCGCTCTCGAAGCCCGCGCGCCGATATTGCCGGTGGGGATGGTCGGCACTTTCGATATCTGGCCGCCGCATAAGCGCCTGCCGAAACTGAAGCGCTGTAAGATCAGGATCGCGCCGCCCTTACATCATCACGAGCACTTCGATAAAGAGCATACCGAAGAACTCCTCCGGCATCTGACTGACGAGTTGATGCTCGTGATCGCCGGACTGGCCGGGAAAGAATATAAGCATCATTATAAACTGGACGGAAACGATAAGGGCAAGGTGGTCGAGGGGGAAATAATAAAAAATGAAAGCAGAAAATAAAGTTAAAGCAATAAATATAAAAAACATCATATTCAGGCGAATATGATGTTTTTTGTTTACTAAGCGATTATCGAAAATAAAAGCCGGGTTATTTTACCGCGTAGGTTTCAGCCGCAAAGGCGAATTGCTCGATAAATATTTTAGGTTCTGCGCCTCGGAAAGCATAAATACTCTGTTTGACGTCACCGACTTGCAGGACGTTGCCGCCCGGACTTAGCAATTGCAAAATTCTTTGCTGGACAGAGTTAATATCCTGGTATTCGTCAATAAAGATATATTGGTATTTACGCTGAAGTTCAATCGCTGTTTGTGATGGAACCGGTTTTTCATTTTCTGAGTTTTCACCAG
>CAZYKS010000016.1:0-9823 GCA_964648375.1 uncultured Gammaproteobacteria bacterium
AGCGCCGCGAGGAACATGGCGCCGGCGATGGTTTTCGTGCTCGGAGCCAGTCCGGAAGACATGGCCATGCCGATAACGACCCAGGCCGCCGCACAGGCTACGAGGAGATAAACCAAGAGGCCGGACCAGAGCGACGCACCCAAGTACAGATATCTTGCGATTGCGGTCTGGTTATAATTCAGCAGGATCGAAGCCCCGAGAAAGCTGAACGATAAGACAACCATGATCAAAAGTACGGCTTTCCGCGCGATTTCGTCGGTAACGTTAAAAAACCGGGTAATGGCAAAATAGAGTGCGAGGTGGGCGGCCAGAATAATGGCATAACCGACGGCGATAAAGATGGCGAAAATAAATTTCATATTATAGTAAACAGTAAGCAACTAAAGAGACACGTGTAATTAATTATAACCTAAATTATAACAATTAAGAAGTAGAGCGGGAAAAATTGATTTATTTTAATATTTTAGATACAATAATATCAATTGTAACCATATCATTAATATCTTTTCATAGAGATGACTAAACTAGTGCCATATTCATTTTTTAGTAATATATCCCGGCAGTACTTAATATTACGCTAAATATGCAGGATAATTTACAAACAGATTTAAGGAACACCCCTGCCCCGGCGCGCATTCCGCATCGCCGGGTTAGGCGAACCGGAAATAAGCGCCTCGGTCTGGTCGATAAATTATTAATTGTTTTTATAATATTGGAAATAGCCTTGGCCGCCGCTTTTATTTTTCATTACTACCACGCGATCAGGATAAGCTAATTACTGGTGCCAAAATATTATATCATCAAAGCGCTCGTGGTAAACCGATAGGTAAGATATCCGTTTTAAACGGATTTTTTGTTGTGGATAAATAGGTCCGACCGGTCTTAAAGTGCCGGTGTGGCTGGCTATTTCGGGAATAATTAAGCTAAAATTATTATAAATATTACATTATATATCATTTTTAAAACAACAAAAATTTAAGGGCTTGACAATAATGTTAGAATAATATAACATAATAATTAGTTAGAAATAATTAACAATTAACCGATAAATTTATGACAAAAAATCACTATCATGCCTGCCGGTTGGCGATCATCGTAGTGCTGGCGATGTCAATCAGTATTGCCATCAGCCTCAACCATTATTATTTACCGCTGGTTTTCATGCTGAGCGCAATCGCCGGCATCTATTACTGCCGCGGCCAGCTCAAAACCGATGATGTCATGGTGGATGAGCGGGATTATAAGGTGGCCGGGGACGCGGCCCGCTATACCATTTATATTTACGGCTGGATCGGGGCCGTCGCTACGTTCATACTGATGGCTTTTTCCGGGAAACAGGGGAAGTTGTATGTTCTTAGCTTGTATCTGGCGTTTAGCGTCTGTTTTTTACTTCTCATGAACGCTTTTCTTTTTAAATATTTCAGTAACAGGGGAAAATAATATGCGTAATCGGATAAAAGAATTAAGGCAAAAGGCGAATCTGACCCAGGAAGAGCTGGGCCGCCGGGCCGGCGTGCGGCGGGAGACGATTATTTTTCTGGAACAGAATAAATACAACCCCTCGTTGAAGCTGGCCCATGATATCGCGGTTGAACTGGATACGACTATCGACGGGCTGTTCAGTTTCGATTGATGATATGATCAGCGTAATTTTTGGTTGTTCAAAATATTTATGGGATATACTGGTCTAATAGTATCGTCACCGCTTTCGCGGAAACGGCGCCTGGGGCAGCGGCTATTATTCTGCCCGCATAGACACACAACTGTCCATAATACCGGGAACATTTCCTGTTCGTCCCCCCTCCCAGCCGGGAGAGGGACAGGGCGAGGGTGGGTTCAACGGATATAACGGAAAAAAGGTATAAAACTCATAGTTTCCACAGCCATCAACCCCGCCCCGACCCTCTTCTGTCCAGGAGCGGGAGCTAGCTACCCGCAGATATATCCGAATAGCCAATAATTATTTTTAAACAGAAGATAGGTGGTGGTTAATTTAAATTAAAATCGGTTGCAGATAACTAAAGTGTATTTTCTGTAAACAATAAACAGACGGTTATGTTACCGCCTGTTTTCAATTGGATAGGTGAATGATCAATTCCCGCACTTTTCTTTCCGGCACAGTCCGTAATAAATAAGCGGCACCATGAACAGGGTTAATACGGTGGAGAAGATCAGGCCGAAGATGATAGCGACTGACAGGCCCTGCCAGAGCTCGCTCGCGAATACCAGCGGGAAGATGCCGGCGATAGTGGTCAGGGAAGTAAGGAAGATCGGCTGCATGCGGGCGGCGCCGGCTTCGATGATGCTTTCCGTATATTCCATGCCGTCCTTGATATTATTATTGATGCGGTCGATCAGGACGATCGCGTCGTTAACGGAGATACCGGCGAGCGATACGATCCCGATAAAAGCCGGAAAGGAGAATGGGAGCCGGAACAGGTTCAGCCCGATAATCACGCCGATAATGGCAAGCGGCAGGGAGAACAGGATGATAAACGGCTGGCGGAAGGAATTGAACTGCAGCACCAGGATGAACGCGATCAGGATAACGGCGACGATCATGGATTCGAACGTTTCCCGGTAGGACTGCTGGATATCTTCGACTTCGCCGCCGACCTGGATGTTGGCGCCTTCCGGCAGGGTCAGGGTCGCCTGGTAATCGGCGAATTGGCTTAAAACCGCCTGCAGGTTAACGCCCCGGTCGATATCGGCGCTGACGATTACCGACCGGTCGCCGTTGCGGTGGTTGATCGCGACCAGCGACGGTTCGAGCTGAAGCTCGGCGACCTGTTTTAAGGGGATGTTGCCGCCTGTCGGGGTAGTGATCAGCAGGCTTTCCAGATCGTTTACGTTGGTGAATTTGTCTTTGTTGTATTTAACCGTGATATCGACGTCTTTACCGTTGATATTTACTTTAGAAGCGGTAGCGCCGTAAAGCGCGCTCCTTAAAGTCGACGCTACCGAAGCGATATCGAGCCCGTAATAATTAGCCTGCTGTTTATCCACCCGGAAAGTGAAATCACCGGGCGCGTTCTGGATATTATCGGTAATGTTTATCACCCCCGGGACGGTACCGAGATAATTCTTGATCCGGTCGGCCAGGAGCGTCAGGACTTTCGTATCGTCGCCGGTAACCCTGACTTCGATCGGGGATCCGGTGGGCGGTCCCGCGGATATCGATTCCAGGGTGACATCCGCCCCCTGGATCGTTTTCAGCTGCGGCCGGACGGATTCTGAGATCTCATAGCTCTTGCGCCGGCGTTCGGCTTTCGGGGCGAGATTGACGGTAATACTGGCTTTGTTTTCCCCCGAACTGCCGCTGCCGTCGAAATTGGAAAGGTTAATGGAGGAGCCGAGGTTAACCACGTAGTTGTCGAGTTCCGGTATATTCGAAATAATCCTTTCGACCGCTTCGGTTTTAGCGCCGGTTTCCGCCAGGGTCGAGCCGACCGGCAGGGTAAGGTTGATAACGAAATAATCGACGTCAACATCCGGAAACATTTCGATCCGCATCAGCCCCAGCGCCGGTACCGCCACCGCCAAAAGAAACGCGATCCAGGCGGTAATGATCGCGGCGCGGCGGATTTTTTTATTCGGTACGATCCCACGCATAAAACTGGTGTATTTTTCCTTCAGTTTTTCACGGTAGCGGTCGACCAATTGGTGGCGTTCTTTATGCCGGTGGTGCTTAGTGCCGTCGGCGCGGGTTTTCAGTTTAAGCGAGCGCCACACCAAGGTCGGGATTATCACGACCGCGACGAACAGGGATGAGATCAAGGTGGCGGAAATCGTTTTCGGAATGATCGCGAAATATTCGCCCAGGATGCCCGAGACCAGGAGCATCGGCACGAAGGCGGCGACCGTGGTCATGGTGCCGGAAGTGATCGCCCATTTATAGTTCCAGACCGCCAGGATCGCGGCCTGGTAGGGGGTGCGCCCGTGTTCGGTGATATATTCGTTGACACCCTCCATGATGATAATCGCGTTATCGACCATCAACCCTAAGGATAATACGAGCGAAAACAGGACGATGCTGTTTAGGGTCATGCCTTCCAGCATCAGGAAGATAAAAGCCATGAAAAACGCGAATGGCACCGATAGTCCGGTGATAATCGCGCCCCTTAAGGACAAGACCGCCAGGAGGATCAATGTGATCAGGATTATGGTTTCGACGCCGCTCATGCCCAGCTGGCTCAGGTCCTCCCGGATAAACACGGAATTGTCGTTGGTCTTCTGGATGATTAAATCGGCCGGGAGGCTCTTATCCGTGTACAGCCGGTCGATGACCGCCTGGGATTCGGAGACGATATCGAGGATATTGCCGCCGGTGCGTTTATAGATTTCGAGAGAAACGGTCGGACGGGCGGCAACGCCTTTAAAGCCGATCTTGGATTCGGTGGTCCGGTCCTTATACGCATCTTTTACCAGGGCGATATCCCTGATATATACCGGGGCGTCATTATAGGTGGCGATTACGATATCGTTCAGGGCCGAGGCTTCCTTGAATTTTCCTTCCACGCGTACGTTATAGTTAATGCCGTCGATTTCGATATCGCCCGCGGGCAGGCTGTAATTATTGCGCGCGATCGCCGCCACTACCTGGCCCAGGGAGAGATTATAATTGGCCAGCTTGGTCTGGTCGACGATTACCTGGAATTCCTGTTCCAGCTCGCCGATCGTTACCACTTTCGAAACGTTCATGACCCGTTCGAATTCGTCATGCAGGAGGTCGGCGTAAGTTTTCAGGTCGCTTTCGGTATAATTTCCGACAATCGAATAAGTAACGATCGGGATATCGGTAGCGCTGATTTCGGTCACGACCGGATCTTCCGCTTCGCTGGGCAGGTCCGGACGGGCCTCATCCACGGCGGTCCGGAGCTTATTTATCGAATCTTTCAGGTCGGCATCCGCTTCGAATTCGACTACGATCGAGGATATCCCCCCGCCCGAGCTCGAAGTATAACGGCGCAGGTGCTCTAGGTTCTTGATTTTATCTTCAATCTTATTGGTGATCAGGTCTTCGGTATCGGTGGGGGTGGCGCCCGGAAACACGGTGGTGACCACCGCGATCGGGATTTTAACTTCGGGATTGGCTTCCCGGGGCAGGGTAAAGATCGAATAAACGCCGGCGATTAGCAGGAAAAATATGATCAGATAAGTCAGGCGAAAATTCCTGATAAAAAAACCGGTTAGCGAGCGCTCCTGTTTTTTAAATGCTTCGTCCAGCTTGGCTTCGATCCTTTGTTTGTACTCGGGAGATTGAGTCGGCATGGTATTTTTTAAATAGGTTAAATCGATAATAAACCCACGAATTTACAAATAAAAATACAAATTTACAAATTTACAAATATATACGTTTAACTGTTTGTATATTTGTAAATTTGTAACACGATTTGTATATACGTGGGTGGTTAATTTACGACCTTAATCACATCCCCGTCTTCAAGGCTTTTATTTCCTTCCACGATCAGCTCGTCGCCGTTATGGAGTCCGTCCACGATTTCGATCAGGGCGCCCTGGGTGGAGCCGATAGTGACGGTGGTTTTTCTGGCGGTGGTTTGCCCGGTAGCGGGGTCGGTTGCCACCGTAAATACGTAATTTTCCGTTTGGGTAACGGAAACGGCGCGGAGCGGGATGAACACCGAATCGCTCGTAGTTTTTTCCAGCTGGGCTACCGGCAGGGTGACGTTAATGAAGGTGCCGGTGATCAGTTCGCCGTTCCTGTTATCGAATACGATCTCGGCCCGGACTTTTTTCGTGATCGGGTCGGCCGCCGGGTCGATTAGGGTTACGGTGCCGGTGGCGTTATTTTCAAGAACCGCTTCCTGCCCCAGGCGGATGCGGTAGATGTCTTCCGATGGCAGGTTGATTTCGATTTTGACGACATTAGTGCGGGCTACGGTCGCGATCTTCTGGCCGGGGCTGACTTCGGTCCCGACTTCGACCGCTTTAGCCGTGATTTTGCCCGCGATCGGCGAGGTAATGCTTAAATCGGCTATCTGGGTGCCGAGGACGTCGCGCTGGCCGCGGGCGGCATCAACCGCGGTCTGGGAAGCGGCCAGCTGCTGGGCCTTAGCCTGCCGGGCCGCGTCCAGGACCGCTAATGCGTTATCATACCCGACTTGGGCCGCCGCCAGCTGGTTTTCGGCCGCCTTTACCGCGTTCGCCAATACGTCCATATCCTGTTTGTTGACCAGGCCGGTATTTTCCAGTCCGTCCAGGGTCTGTTGGGCGCCGTTTAAAGTATTGACGACGCCGCTGTTCAAATTTGCGAACTGCTGCTTCTGGGCATTAAGCGAGGCATCGGTAAAATTCAGGCTGGTTACGGTATTATCGAGTACGGTAATCGTGTCGTTTACCGCCAGCCGGGTCTGGTTAAGCATGATGACGACCTGTTTCATCACATCCGTGATCGTATCGGCGGTCGGCTGCAGCGCCCTTAAGCCGTTGTAGGCGGCGCGGGCGGCCGTATAAGCGCCATCGGCCTTGGTGACGCTGGTGGGGTCCTTGGCCCCCAGGCCGCTGCCGATGCCGGGCAGCCGTACTCCTTCATTATTTACGTCCAGGATATAATTTACCTGCTCCAGGGCGTTATCCGCGGTATTGATAAAATCGGAGAAAGCGATAACCGCGTTGTTTTTAGTGTCCTGGCTGTCTTTATCCTGCAGGTTGGTGACATTGGCGAGATTATCCTGCGCCGACTGCAGGCCGATCTGCGCTTGCTCGATGGTTTTTTGCGAGTTATCAACCCCGATCTGCGCCTGCTTGATCGCGTCATCAGCTACCCGCTGCGCCTGCTCGAGAGTATTCAGGGCGTTCGCCAGCCCGGCCTGGGAGGTGAGGTAGTTGGCGCTGTATTGTTCGTTTTTGATCTGCGCCAGCAGCTGGTTCTTTAATACTTCGTCCCCGACTTTAAACAGGAGCGATCGAACCGTACCGCCGGCCAAAGCGACAATATCCACCGAGGCGTCGGCATTAACCGTACCGACGGTATTGATCTCGCCGGTGGCGTTAGTGCTGAAGTCAAGTGTAACCGTTTTCACTTCGGTCCCCGCGGCCTCTTCCGCCACCGCTTCATTTTTAGGGCTGAAGTAGATCGTTTTTACGGCTAAGGCCCCGATAACGATTATTACGGCCGCAACCAGCGGAATCGCAAATTTCGGCTTTTTAACGAAACCGAGGAATTTTTTTAACCTAGGCTGGCGCCAGAACCTGATTTTATCGATTATTTTGGTCATGTAGTTATGTTTTGTTAGATATTCCGGTTATTTATTTTAGTTAAACGGATAGCGAAAAGTTAAACAAAAACACCAATTTTTGGTGTATATTGCAAATTCAATTTTTATCGGTTCGGTTCTAATCTGATTATTCATATTAAAGGAAAGGTAGGGGGATTGTCAAGTTTATCCTATTAGTATTTTAACATTAATTTAATTTTTATTTTATATTATTTTAATATAATATTTTAGCTGTTTATATCGAAAGCCTAATAATTAATAGATAAATTTATGGACGAAAAAATCAAAAAGACTATTCTCACCGGTTTGGGTTTATTATCTTTGACCAAGAAAGAAATCGAGAAAGCCGTAACCGATGTCTCCAAAAAGCACGGCCTGAAAACCAGTGAAGGGGAAAAACTGGCGCGGGAAATGATCAAGAAGATGGAAACAAAAAATAAAGAGCTGGCCGATCGGTTCGAAAGCGCGGTTGCCAAGGCGATGAAAGCGATGAATATCCCGACCCGCAAGGAAATTGATGATCTGAATAAAAAAGTGGATTCATTGAATAGGAAAATAGGGAAAAAATAATTACGAACCCTACGAATCAACGGATCAATTCACGAATTCTATTGATTGCATCGTCAGTATGTATTTGCATATTCTTGAATTGATTCGTTGATTCGTGGGAAAGCGATGAATTTAGCGGATAAAATTATGGTAAAATTCAGGCATACTTATAGAAATACCCGGCGGGCGGTCGAGATCGTGGGCGTACTGGCCAAATACGGCTTGGGTTATGCGTTCGATCTGAGTGCGGTTAGCCGCTGGCTTAAGGTCGGCAAGCGGTTTTTTTCGCGCGGTAAAATAACCGAAGAAGAGATCCGGAAACTGACCGGCCCCCAGAGATTGCGCCTGGCCTTAAGCGAACTCGGGCCTTCGTTCATCAAGCTGGGCCAGATCCTGTCGGTGCGGCCGGACCTGATCCCGTCCGAGTATACGGACGAACTCGCGAAGCTGCAGGATTCCGCCCCGCCGTTCGGCTTTGACCGGGTGGAAAAGACGGTTATTAGTGAATTCGGCAAAACCATAAACGAGCTCTACCGGGAATTCGATCCCCGTCCGGTAGCGGCCGCGTCCTTAAGTCAGGTGCACCGGGCCGTTCTTCCGGATGGACAAGCCGTGGCCGTAAAGATCAAACGCCCTTCTGCGGACCGGTCGCTTCGGACCGATCTCGCGGTCCTGGCCGACTTGGCGCGTTTTATCGAAAAGCGCTGGACCGGAAGCGAACTTTACCAGCCGGTTGAGATCGTGCGCGAATTGGAATGGATCGTTTCGGACGAGCTCGATTTCAACCGCGAAGCCCGCAATATCGACGGTTTTTATGCCAACTTCAAAAATGATGAAAATATCGTCATTCCCCGGGTTTTCTGGGAGATAACCGGTAAAAACGTCCTGACTATGGGATATATCGAGGGCAGGAAATTATCGGATGCGGTAAAAGCGGACGACCCACTCTTCGACCGGAAATTGCTGGCCAAGCGGCTGGCGGATGCGGTATTCAAACAGATTTTCCGTGATGGCCTGTTCCATGGCGACCCGCATCCCGGCAACATTTTCGTTCTGGAAAATAACCGTCTGGCGTTTCTCGATTTCGGCATGGCCGGGCATCTGGATAAGGAATTGCAGGGCATTTTATCCGATTATCTCCTGGCTGTATTCGATAATGACCCGGAAAGGATTATCCGCGTATACGGCGCCCTCGATATTATCCGGGCGGATACGGACCGGCGCGGGCTAAAACGGGAATTACGGCGCTTCCTCGACCAGTATTACGGCCTGCCCTTAAAAGAACTCAGGATCGGCGGAATAATGGAAGCGTTGATGGGTCTGGTAGCCGAATATAAATTGAGGCTGCCGCCGACTTTTATCCTCCTGGGCAAGGCGATGGCAACCATTGAAGGGATCGCCCGCGACCTCGATCCGGATTTTAACGTGATTGAAGAGATAAAACCGTTCGCGAAAAAGCTGCTGCGCCGGAAATATTCCCCGGAAATGGTTCTGGGCCGCGGTTCCGGCCTGGCCCAAGAGTATTTGGCTATGTTCGAAAAGGCGCCGGAAGAAGCGGCGGGACTGGTGCGGAGCCTGAAGCAGGGGGAGCTGGCTATCGGGATCAAGCTTAAGGAAGTGGCGGACATTATGCAGGGAATCGACCGGGCCAGTAACCGCCTGACGTTCGGAATCATCACGGCGGCCCTAATCGTCGGATCCTCGCTCGTGATCCAGTCCCGTATCGGCCCTTTCCTGTTCGGCTATTCCTTTATCGGGATCGTCGGATTCCTGGGCGCCGGTATCCTCGGATTGGGGCTCTTGGTGTCGATTATCCGGCGGGGACGGCTGTAACGAACCCTTGCCGTGTTTTAAAATATATGTTTAGATAACCGATGAATATGGTTTTTGTACATTAATAAAAATAATCATCAGTAAAAAGCGAACCGAGGCGTCGGAACGGAGGTGGAAGATGGCGGATATAAAAGTCAGTTATCAGGTAAAAGACGGCGGCCAAACCATAAACGAGTATATCGCGAATATGGCTAACGAGTTTC
>CAZYKS010000017.1:0-9791 GCA_964648375.1 uncultured Gammaproteobacteria bacterium
CCGGTTATACACAATTAATAATAATTATACCCGAACAAAATACGAACGTCAATATCATTCACCATTTTCTTGCATAAATATGAATAGAGGTGGCCAAACATTCGGCCACCTCTATGTTATAGAGTAAAAAATTTTTCGGTTAAAATTTATAATTAATATTATCTGAAATTTCATCCAGGACGTTCGCGAATGTTAAAATAAACTCACAGCCAGCTTCTGCTTCTTATAATCATACGGCAGGCGGATATTAAAAGTCGACCCCGCGCCTTCCCGGCTCCTGACGTCGATGCGGCCGCCGTGCGCGTCCACGATCCATTTCGCGATCGCGAGCCCGAGGCCGCTGCCTTCTTCCGTGGCCCGCGATTTGTCGGAACGGAAAAAACGCTCGAAAATAAGAGGCAGGTCTTTTTCACTGATGCCGATGCCGTTGTCTTCGACAATCAGGCTGGCGCAGTGTTCGTCGGCGTCCACGGAGATCTTCACGCGGCCTTTGGGCGGGGTGTATTTGATCGCGTTGCGGGCAATATTCAATAATAATTTTTCCAGCTTGGCCTCATCCCCCATAATATTGACTTTTTGGGCGGTTTTTTTGTAGATCAGGGCGATCTTCTTGTCCTCGGCCAGGACCTTCAGGGACTGCCCCACGGAATTGACTAGGCGCTTAAGGTCTACGTTTTCCCGGTTAAGCTGTTCCCGGCCGGAATCGATATTGGTGAGCATGGATAAATCACCCAGGGTCCGGGTCATCCGTTCGACTTCATCCATAACCAGGGAATAAAGTTCCGGCACCGGGGTTTTCTCATGCTCGGCTTCCCGGACCGCCAGGTCGAGATTGCCCTGGATCACGGTCAGGGGGGTGCGCAGTTCGTGCGAAGCGTCGGCGATAAACCGCACTTTTAGGTCAAGCGCTTCAGCCAGTTTTTGGTTAACTTCAAACAGTTCACTCGTGCGTTCCCGCACCCGTTTTTCCAGGGTGCGGTTCAGGTCTTCGAGCGCTTCTTTAGCCTTAATGGCATCGGTGTTATCGAGGGCCATTGAGATAGCGCCCTCCTGCTTTCCGGCTATATCATAGAGCGGCACCGCGATCACATTCAGATGGCGCTGGTTGCCGTTTCCGTCTTCGGAATAAGGAAGATTTTCGTAATAAAACGGTTCGCCTTGGGCAAGCAATCGGTCATAAAATTTCAACAGACGCGGATTATTGCTAATTTCCCTGGTATCCACCAACTTGCGGCCGGCCAGGGGTTTATCCGGCTTTTCCATCAGTTGTTTGGCCATTTTGTTGGCGGCAATGATCCGGCCCTGAATATCGAGCAGGACGATGCTCGTTGGGGAGTTGTCGAGAATTTTCTGGTTAAGTTCGCTCAGGCGCCTGATCTCTTCTTCGGCCCGTTTGCGCGTAACCACTTCCGCCTTTAAATTCAAATTCAGGTTTTTTAATTCTTCCTGTGATTTGACCTCGGCCGTATTATCGATCGCCATGGAAATAGCGCCCTCGATCCTGCCTGACGGCCGATACAGGGGCAGGGCGACAATATTCAGGAATTTATGCTCGCCCCGGGCGTTAACAGTAACGCAATTGGACTTGGCCAGGATCTTACCGTCTTTCAGCAGGCGCCGGTAGCCGGCAGCCAGCTCTTCTTTTTCGAAGAAAGGAATATTAAAAATATTGCGGCCTTCCGGTTTGGCCGTGTTGGAAAACTGATGATAAAACTTATTGACCGAGGTAATAATACCGTCTTGATCGATGGTCATAATGCTGACCGGGACATTATCGAGAATCCGCTGGTTGAATTCATGCAGGCGCCTGACTTCTTCTTCCGCCTGTTTGCGCTCGGTAATATCGCGGTAAGTGATCACCACCTGGTAGGTCTTGTTATTTTTATCCTTGGCCGGAAAAAAGGATATATTTTTATATTTTACCCTGCCCTCCTTGGTTGTAGTCTTATATTCACGCCGGATTATTTCGCCCTGGACGAACACATTTTTCAGATAGCAGGTACGGCCATTGCAGTTAGGACAGCAAAAATCGTCTAAGAGGCCCTGTTCGTAATTTAGGATTACCTTGCGGTAATCCTGATCTTTCAATTCATTAATATCCATCCGCACCTTATGGGCAAACACCCTATTAAAGCTTAAAATCTTATAATTTTTATCGACTACGCAGATGGCGTCCGTAATCGTATCGATTACCTGCAGGTAATGGTCCTTGGCTTCCCTGATCCGCTCCTGTAAGAGGCTGGTTTCGGTAATATCCCGAGCGATTACCTGCACCCCCCTGATCTTGTTCTCTTTGATTATCGGGGTAGCGGTATAATTTACCCGCCGGGTATAGCCGTATTTGGTTACGCTGTCAAATTCGAATGTGCTCGAACTGCGGTTATCCTGCCGGCGGTCCCGGAAACGGGCCATTAATTTCTCATAATCGTCCTCTTTTACCAGCTTCAAAAAATTAAGGTCCGGCAATTCTTTTCTCGAATAACCGCTGAGGTCGAAAAAGGCCTGGTTGGCGAAGGTAATCTTGCCATTGGTATCGAGGGTAATAACCGCCTCCCCGGCATTATCCACGAGCATCTGGTAATTTTCCTTGCTTAATTTAAGTTCATCGTCGCGCTTTTTCCGTTCGATCATGCCGGCCACGATATTGGCGGCGGCCCTGAGGAAATCCGCCTTGCGCTTGCTGTAATCATGGCCCGCCCGGACGTAAAAATTCATTACCCCGATGACTTTATTTTCCGCGATAATCGGGACGCAATAATGTCCGTGCGCCTCCATTCCCTCGTGTCTGATCTCGTGCTGGGCGTCGATTTCGCGTGCATACTGGAGCTGCCCGGTAGCGGCTGCCCGGCCGCAAAGGCATTCGCCGTTCTTGATATGGCGGCAGCGTTTTTTCAGGTCCACGGGCAAGCCGCGCTCTGCGGTCAAAACCAGCCCGCCGGGATTATCGGAAATTAGCCAGACGCCGGCCTTCGCTTCCAGCGCGATCCAGGGCACGCTGATCAAGCGTAAGATAATTTTATTTAGCGCTTCCGTCAGGGAGATCCGCTCGAGCGAAACACCCAGAATCTCGCTCAAAACCCCTTGCGATTCGTAATTCCGTTTCAGCTCGTCCTGAATTTCGAACTTATTGATCGCTTCCCCGATTAACGGGCTTAGCTCTTCGATAAAGCGTACGGTTTTTTCCGTTGCCAAACCTTCCCGGTTGTCGGCCATATGAATCGCCCCGAGGATCTTATGGCCGTATTTGATCGGAATCACGGCCAGAGAAGCGTAATTGTATTCAAGGCAGGTGCCGCGATAACGGCGCCTTTCCGTATCACTCAGGCCTTTGAAAAACTGCAGGGTGTTATTGGAGCGAAAGGAGCCGAAGGTAGTCGCGGCCAGCTTATCCTGCGGTTCCAGGTTGCCGGTTATTACCCGGGTACAGGCGCATTGGTCGGAATCGGCATTTAAGCAGCCCTCGGACTGCCAGAAATTGCGGTCAAACCCGTAATAAACTTCATACGGCACTTCCCGGTTTTCGTTCAATATCCGGATGCCGGCATTGGCGCAGCCGCTCCATTCCTTCACCAGTTCCAAAACCGCATTCAGGTATTGCCGGCGGGAAAACGATTCGCTTAACAGTTTTAGGAGGTCACCCCGGGCCTGGCGAAAACGCTCTTCCGCTTTTTCTTTGGTGATATTCTGGACCGTTCCGAACATCCGTTTGGCCGCGCCTTCGGCGCCAATTTGCAGTTCGCCTTTTAGCCGTATAATCCGTTCGCTGCCTCCCGGCTGGATGATGCGGTACTCGACGCCAAGCTGACTTTTTTTATTCAAAGCTTCGTTAATGGCGGCGGTCACGGCCTTAAGATCGTCCGGATGAATGCAATTGAGGAAAGCTTCGTAAGTGACGGTGAAGCGCTGGGGATTTAAGCCGAAGATCCGGTAGGTTTCATCCGACCAGGCCAGCGTATTTTTCCCGATATTCCAGTCCCAGTTGCCGAGTTGGGCGATGTGCTGGGCCTGGATCAGGGCGGCCTGGCTCGCTTTCAGGGCTTTTTCCGCCCGTACGCGCTGGGTAATATCGTACATGGTGGAGCGCACTCCGCTCACCCGGCTGTTGGAATCGTATTCGAGAATATCATCGATCGAAACGTACACTTCTTTCCCGCCCTTAGTCAGGTAGATCCGTTCCTTGCTCCGGGCCAGGTTTTCCCCGGCCAGCTTGCGCTGAAAGCGCGCCTGGGCGTCGGCGCGCTGCTCCGGCTGGACAAACTCGAAAATCGGCCGCCCGACCATCTCTTCGCGGCTATAGCCGAACATATCGAGTTCGGTCTGGTTCACGGCCTTGATAATTCCGTGCCGGTCAAGGATATGGTAAGCGGCCGGAGCCTTGTTCCAGAGCGCCCGATAGCGTTTTTCACTTTCCTTTAGATCCATCTCGATACGCTTTTTCAGCCGGCGGTTATCCGCATCCTTGAGCTCGCGCTTAATCGCCGGTATCAGGCGGGCCAGGTTGTCTTTCGGAATATAATCATGCGCCCCGGCTTTCATGGTATCGACCGCGGTCTCTTCTCCGACCTGGCCGGAAACGACGATAAAGGGAATGTCTAATTGATGCCGTTTAAACACCTCCAGCGCTTCCGGGCCGCTGAAATTCGGAAGGTTATAATCGGTAATGACCGCGTCCCAGCCGCCCGGGTTCAGGGCTTGTTTCAACTCTTTTTCGGTTTCCACGCGCGTGTGGCTAACCGTAAAACCGCCGCGCTCAAGCTCGCGCAGGATCAAGAGTTCATCGTCCGGATTATCCTCGATCAGTAATAATTTTAGTGTTTGTTTGTCCATATAAATATGATGCTGATCCGCGAATAAATGCGAATGCCGCAAATTGCGAATAGCCAAACGATCTATTGAAAGTTATGGGGTGAAAATATGTGTTAATCTTTTTAACCTGTGGTTAAATTTCAATTCACCGCAGATAAACAGAGTGGTCGTTTAGGCGTTTTCCGGGGGCGGAATATTCAGTACCAGCCAGTACAGCCCCAGCTGTTCGACCGCTTTGGCGAAATGGTCGAAATCGATCGGTTTCTGGATATAGCTATTGGCTCCCCCTTCATAGCTTTTAACCAGGTCCTCCTCTTCGCGGGAAGAGGTCATAATTACGACCGGACAAATCCGACTATGGTTATTCTCCCGGATGCGCCTCAATACCTCCAGCCCGTCTATTTTCGGCAGCTTCAGGTCAAGAAGGATCAATTCCGGACACTCATCCGGATTACGGCCGGCATAATCACCGGTACAGAATACATAATCGAGAGCCGCTTGTCCGTCCATCACCACGTCGATTTTATTGGCCAGCCGGCTTTTCGCGAATGCCCGCTTCACCAACTCGACATCATCCGGATTGTCTTCAACCAGGAGAATGTGCTTGCTTTTAACGTTATGGTTATCCATATGTTTTTCCCCTACGAATCAACGAATTTTCTCATGAATTCACGAATTCCGGCAGGATGCGTGTTATAATGTATTCGTAGATTCGTGAAATGATTCGTTGATTCGCAGGGTCCTTAATATATTAAATGCTCACAAAGTAAAAAAGAATGTCGCTCCCTTCCCTTCCTCGGCTTCCGCCCACACCTTACCGCCGTGGCGGGTAATTACGCGGCTGACAATCGCGAGGCCGATGCCGGTACCGGGATAGTCATTGGATGAATGCAGGCGCTGGAATGGGGCAAACAGCTTGTCCGAATATTCCATATTAAACCCGATTCCGTTATCTCTAACATAAAAGACGCTATGCCCCGATCCCGGGACTTTAGCGAATTCAATTTCCGCGGTTTCGCAAGTGCCCGTAAATTTACAGGCATTGGCCATTAAATTTTCGAGCGCGATCCTGACCAACCGTTCATCCGCCCTGACGATAATGTCGGGCATGATGGTAAAATCCAGCTTGCGTCCGGGCTCGCGCTGCTTCAGGCCGGCGGCCACGCTCTCGGCCAGGCGGCTGATGTTGAATTCCTTAAGCGCGAGCTCGCCGCGCGCCAGACGCGAAAGCCTGAGTAAATCATCGATCAGCCGCCCCATGCTCTGGCTGGCGGCCCGGACGCGCCCTAAGTAATCGGCGCCTTTCGCGTCTAACTTAGCGGTATAATCTTCCAGCACCGCCTGGGAAAAGCCGTCGATCGAGCGTAGAGGAGCGCGCAGGTCATGCGACACCGAATAAGTAAAGGCTTCCAGTTCCTGGTTGGAAGCTTGCAGCCGGCGGGCATAATCGGATAAATTCTTGTTATATTCCCTCATCTTCAGTTCCATCTCTTTAATATCGGTAATATCACGGTTGGACGTCCGGAAGCCTAAGAAATCCCCCGCTTCGCTGGTTACCTGCAAGCAGGCATGCTCGATCCAGCGCACGCTTCCGTCCTTATGTCTGATCCGAAACTGGATGCGCTGCATTTCGGCCTGATTCCCGGGGGATTGCTGTTCATGCCGATGGTTCTCCCACACCGGATAATCTTCCGGGATTATCAATTTTTTCATGAATTCTCGGTCGCGGTAAAATTCCTCCCTCCGGTAGCCGGTTATGCGCTCGCTCGAAGGCGATACATAGCGATAGGTTTTATCGGGGTTAACCCATGTTTCCCAGTCATAGGTGAAGTCAGCAACGGTGCGGTAATTCAACTCCGCCGCCTGTAAGGCTTTTTCGGCCTGTTTGCGTTTGGTGATATCGTGTCCGTAAATATTGACATAACCGCGGTCGGGAACCGGAGAGATCGATAAATTATATATTTTCGACTGGCATATCGCTTCGAACTGCAAGACTTTCCCGGTTTTTATAGCCTGTTTAATCTTATCCTGAACCGATCCCGGGACCGCTTGTCCGATCCGGCAATGCCAGGTATCAAGCAGACGGCCGCTGGATTGGTTCGAGAAAATCAACTCTCCGTCCCGGTTAACGCGCAATATCGGGAAGGGGTTTTGTTCCGGAAACAGCGCTAAATTCTTAATTTTATCTTCGGTAATTTTACGTTCGGTAATGTCGGTAAATATTGTGGCGAAATGGTCAGGCCGCGGACTAAAAGCGGTAACCGAGTACCAGCGTTTTAAATCATTGGCATATTGTTCAAACTTCAATTCCTTAAGCTCCCCTAATGCTAACCGGCCATAACGTCCAATCCAGTCGGCCGGATCATCTTTGATTCCCGGGATCACTTCAGTAACTTTTTTCCCGATGATATCCTTCACTTTCAGACCGGTCATATCTTCAAAAGCTTGATTGGCTTCAAGAAAAATATAATCGACCGCCCGTCCCTCTGTATCTGTAACTATCTGATGATGGGCAAATCCTTCGATCATATTATCGAAAAGTGAACGATATTTATGTTCACTTTTTTTAATCTTTTCTTCCGCCCGCTTAAGATCGGTAATATTCTGCCAGGACAGGATCGCGCCGATTATTTTCTCTTTGGTTTTCAGGGGAGCGGCATTACAATAAGAAATTTGCTGGCGGCCCTGACCGTCAATATATTCAAAACTCTCGCCCATTATCGTCTCACCGTTTAAAGCACGGCTCGAAGCCAGGGCCCGGACCGGAAGCAAATCTTTCCGGCTGCTTCTTTTATCGGAAAGAGTATTCAAAGATAATTTTTTGCTAAACTCAGTTTTATCATATCCGACCGGGTCAAAACCGAGCGAATTTACAGCCGCCGGATTAGCCTGGGTAATCTTCCCAAGGGAATCATAGATCAACACCGGTTCAGCGAGGGTAAAAAACAGCTTGGTTAATTCGCCTGCTTGCTGGCTGGTATTGCGGTAGAGAAGTTTATACGGCTCCTGCAATGCGGTTACTACGATCGCGCGGTAAATCAGATAAAAGGATACGATCTTAAGAAAATGCCCGATCATGTTCATAAGCCCGTAGGGATCGGTATAGAGAGTAAATGACATCTCCGAAGCGATCGTAAGCAGAATCGAAGCCGTTAGCAGGCGATAGACGACCGTATCGATAGCCTGGCGGTTAAGATAAAGCAAGGCCGCGGCTCCGGCCAGAAACAGGGAAATAAGATATTCGCTAAAGACCTTAAACGTAGTCAGGCCCTGGCCTTCGATATAAGCGGCCGGAAAAATTTTCCAATAAAATATGGACGCAATTATCAGGGTGAAAGTACCCGCGTACACCGCCAGCAGTACGCCCGCGTTCAAACGGCGGCGGACAATGAATAACGGTGCGATCAGCAGGGAAAGCGCTTCCAGATAGCGCGCCGCCACCCACAGCTGGGTGGCGAGGTTAGTGCCGACGTCCGGAAATACCCCCATGCCTTTATAGGCGATGGTATGGAAAGTGTCGAGTCCGGCTACGAACAGGTAGGCAACCCCGATAAACAAAAAATATTTGTTATCGAGATATTTTCGGGAATTCCAGGCAACCATGAATATTCCGGCCGCTACGACGATACTGAATAATTCGGCCAGCGAATGGAACAGGAGATAGTTTTGGCGGCTGCCCAAATAGAGTACTACTAAGATTAAAATGCCGAAAATAACTTCAAGCACTGTACGAGATTTTATTTTAACCCCTGGTGTTGACAGGTTTTCGGTTGATGCCATTAAATTAATATTTATTTTTTCTAATTATGGTCAAATTATCGCCCTTATTATTACATAAATTGCCGTTATTTGGCAAGAGCTTAAGTCAAGTCATATATTACTATATTATATGATTATAAATATTAAAATTAAATTAAATATATAGCCAATTTTAGACTTTTTTAATACAAAAACTCTTGATTTTTAGCTAACATCAAGAGTTTTTTCTTATAAAATAAATATTAAAATTTTTTAAATTTTACTAATTTTACTTTGTTATATCAAAGCCAAAATAAGATCGATGCGAAAATCTGGATTTTACCCATAAATAAACCGGATTGATTTTTTTAATCGATTATAAAGTTTTTCCCCATGACCGGATTACTCGCTTTTATCCTGGATCTTATAACCGACATCCCTGACCGTATGGATCAGTTTGTTTTTAAAGCCCTTGTCGATCTTTCTTCTCAGGTAGCTGATATAGACATCGATTACGTTCGAGTCCTCGGTGAAATTGTAGCCCCAGATATGCTCGCCGATCATGGTGCGGGTGCAGACATGCCCGGGCCGGCGCATCATATAGTCAAGCAGGCGGTATTCCTTCGAAGATAGCTGGACCTCCTTGCCGCCGCGGTAGACCTCGTGCGTAGCCGGATCCAGGACCAGGTCGCCCACCTGGAGCTTGGTCGATTTCACCGTCTTTTCCCGCCTGAGGAGCGCCCGGATGCGGGCGACCAGCTCGCCGAATGCGAACGGTTTGATCAGATAATCATCGGCTCCGGCGTCCAGGCCGCTGACCCGATCTTCGATCGTATCCCGGGCCGTCAGCATGATTACCGGGGTATCGATTTTCCGCTCCCGGATTTTCTTGCAGACCTCGATTCCGCTCATCTTAGGCAGCATGATATCGAGGATAATGAGATCATAATTGTTGATCTCGGATTTTTCCAGGCCCTCACTGCCGTCATAAGCCAGATCGACGGTATAATGCTCCATTTCCAGGCCCTTTTTGATAAAGCGCGAAATTTTAATTTCGTCTTCCACTACGAGAATTGTCATAAATTTGAATTGAAGAATAAATTTTAATATATCACTATTTTAAATATATTACAAAAAGATTAAAGAAATATTAAAATTATGTTACTAATAAATCTAATTCAAATTAAGCATAAAATTTGACTAAGATTAGTTTTAGAGGTAAAATAGACGGCAGTAAGCAGTAAGCA
>CAZYKS010000018.1:0-9466 GCA_964648375.1 uncultured Gammaproteobacteria bacterium
TCAGCCGCCAGAAAATCGGCCTGATCGATTTTACCGACCTCTGCCTGGCCGATTTTGCCCGCGATATCGGCACCTTTAAGCAGCAGCTGGAATATATGGTGGAAAGGAAGCTGGCCGATCACGGCTATACCGAAAAAATAGTTAATCTGTTTTTTGAAAGCTACCTAAAATATGCTAAAATTAAAATTGTTGAAAATCTCCAAAAACGCATTGATACTTATTACTACTGGACTACGATGCGCACCGCTACCCTATTCCTCTTAAAAGACCACTCCGAACCGGAGCGCAGCATCCCGCTGATCGAAAAAACCGCGAAAGCTTTCGATATTAAATTATAATGATAATTCGCGTCTCATACGCGTCATTCGTATTACGTTTATGTTGATTGACCTCCAATTCCATTCCAACTATTCGGACGGCTATTTGACCCCGACCGAAGGGGTAAAATATATCGCCGGCCAGGGGGTAAAGGTGGCCGCCTTGACCGACCATAACACTGTCGCCGGAATCGACGAGTTCAAAAACGCCTGCCGTGAATATATGATCAAACCGATTACAGGGATGGAGCTTTATGTTAAATTGCACACTAAGCGGATGAATTTGCTTTGGTATAATTTCGACGATAAAAACCCGATCCTGCATGAAATGCTCCGGGAAGTGCAGATAAGGCGGCGCAGCCAGGTGCGGAAAATGCTGAAAAAATTCGAACATAACGGCTTTAGTCTGGACATCGAAAAAATTCTGGATAAATTTTCCCATTATGTCCCCATTAACCAGACCATCGATGAGATTATAGCCGATAAGCATAATTACGGCAAAATCAAACGGGAAACCCGGCTGAAACAGCCGCGCATCGAAAACATCATCGGACATTATTTTAAAAGCAACCGCTACGGCGTCTTAAGGGAATCGTATATCGATATCAGGCGGGTGGTAAAATTGCGCAAAACCATCGGCGGGCAGCTGGTGCTCTGCCATCCGGCTAAATTCAACTATATCAAAACTCCCCTCTGGAAACAGCTTAAAAAACTCGGGCTGGACGGGGTCGAAATCCTTTCCCCCCACCACTCGATCGGCGCGGTCATGTATATCCAGCAGCTGGCCCGGGAGCTTGATTTTATCGCTACCGGCGGTTCGGATTTCCATTGCTTCGAAGGCGGCAATTACCCCTTGCAATCCGCCTGGCAGTATTATAAGATCGATTCCAACCACTTAAGAAAAATCAATAAAATCATCGGCTAGCTGTTTTATTTATTTTTATAATTTATCCACTTTAGTGGGTTTTTTTTATTTTATGTTATAATTATATTATCAACAGTAACTATATTCAAACTTTACGTTATTAGACAATCAAAAAAGTTATGGAAAATCTTGAAAAAAAATTCAGTGGCGCAGAAAGAAGAAGAATAAGGGCCGAGGATGAGGGGGAATTAAGCATCTCTCACTGGCTTGGCGAGCTACACTCACATACGGGCCGTAGATTAACCCACCCCCAAACCCCGGAAGAAGAGATAGCGCAAAGGCAAGGCAGCAATTGCGGTACTATCCCTTTGGAAATATTATCCCGGTATCATGCCGAAGAGATGCTTAACCAGTATATCGCCATTACCAACCATTCCCGGGATGCTGACCCGAAAAATGCCGTAATCGGAGTAACCGAATGGTTTAAGGGCATGTATTTGAATAATGAAAATTGGTTAAGCGAACACTTTAAAAAAGCCAAAGATAAGCTTACCGATGCTGATTTGGATGCTATCGAAGAAAAAGCCCGGCATAATGCTGAGCAATTGATTCTCTATAAAGATGAACGGTTGGAAGCGGTATTGGGGGAAATCGATTCTATTTCCGAAAATAATCAGCTGCCGCTCAGGGTCTTTAAAGGAGTGGAAGTAAGTTTATTGCCGGATGGAACTATCGATTCGCCGATGGTGAGTGAAGGCAAATTCGAATCGGTTAATTGCTCGATCCATCCTAAAGTCGATATAGAAAAATTTACCCCCATCCTGAAAGATCCGAAAAAATATACTGATTTAATTCTTAAGGGCATAACTCATCCGAAAACGAATATAATTTCCCATATCGGTTACGGGGCGGATAAAGACTTCACAGACAGATTGGACTGGAATAAAATCGCGGCGGCAGCCAGGGAAAATAGCGTGGCGGTAGAGATAAATTTAAAGGAATTGATGGAATATATTTATGACGAAATTTTAAATTATGACAAACACCCAAAAAGCGATAATTCATATCTTGATACTTTCAGGGATAAACTGCCAGAACTGATACCGATCATTTCTTCGGAAAAAATCAGGCGGATGCTTAAACCCCATATCCAAACCGGCTTGAAAATCGCGATCAATTCCGACGAGCATAAATCCAAATTCATCGAAACCAAGATAGATAAAGAAAATATTGAGGTTGAGTTCAAAGAACGGGACTTTCGCTTTTGGAGATGCTTGAAAATAGTTGAAAATTATTTTAACCGGTTATTTAAAGACCTGGGTGTTAAACAGGAGAACATCATAAATACTTTTCCGGTGGAAAAATTGGAACACTTTCT
The DNA here is from genome assembly GCA_964648375.1 of uncultured Gammaproteobacteria bacterium. Lineage (GTDB taxonomy): Bacteria > Patescibacteriota > Patescibacteriia > Patescibacteriales > UM-FILTER-48-10 > CAZYKS01. The sequence goes on from CAZYKS010000018.1 coordinate 2,561, forward strand.
AAAAAAAGAAACTTAATAAACTATTTTATGCCCCATCATCTCATATTCGAAGGCGCCGAACTGGCCGGTAAAAGCTGGGTCATGTCGCAGGTGTATGAACACCTCGAAAAAAAATATAACCAGAGCGGCGTGGTGCTTGACGGCTGCCATTGGTTCAACTGCGATGTCGGCATTTTCGGCACGGAATACGGCCAGCCGGTGATTGAAAAGTACCTGGATATTGCCGCCATCCTGACAGACAAAAATATCCTGATGGAAAAACTGCATATTTCCGATATTGTCTACAACCGTATGCATTTCAAACGCGAAATCAATTACGCTGCGGCTGAAAAAAAATTGAAAGGATTGGATTTTAAGATTATTTTTATTACTTTTCCTGAAAACGAACAAATAATCGAACAGCGCATCCGCGACCGCCTCAATCTCTATCCGCATTACGAAAGGATTCTTAAAAGCCCTAAATGGTACATAAGCCAACAGGCTGAATATCGAAAGGAAATGGAAAAATCACAGCTGCCTTATCTTAATATAAACACGGAGCGGTTTCCCGATCCGGCCTGTGCTCAAAAAATATTAAAATGGATAAAAGAAACATAAAAAAAGATATAATCGAACAATGCTACGAAAAATCAGTCGAATTGCTGGCCAATAACTCGACCCGTTACGGGGTGCTGGCTTCCGCCCGCTCGAGCCGGGCGGTAACCAAGGATTATTTAAGTATTTTTGCCAGGGATGCTTCGATTTGTGCACTGGGAATGACGGCTTGCGGCGACAGCAGACTAATTGATGCCGCTAAAAAAAGCCTGATTACTTTAGCGCGTTGCCAATCGCACGTAGGCGAAATCCCTAACTATGTAAAACCGGAAAAAAGACTAGTCGATTTCTGGAAACTGGGAAGTATTGATGCCACCCTCTGGTGGTTAATGGCTGTTTACTATTACGATAGATATTCTGGCGATAAAAACCTCAGGGCCAGGCTTGATAAGAAAATCAAGCGGGCGATAAACTGGCTTTATTGCCAAGAACATCAAAACGATAAATTACTCGTCCAAGGTGAAGCCAGCGACTGGGCCGATATCATGCCGAGGAGCGGCAAGGTCCTATACACAAATGCGCTTTGGTATAAAGTAAAAACGCTTTATCGTCTCAATGAAGCGGATATTACGAAAAAGAATTTTAATAATCTTTTTTATCCTTATGATAAAAAAATCTTAACATTGCCGCGGTCGGAAAGATCTACCGCGAGGGAAATAAATAAAACAACTAAAAAGAAAAAATACTATTTGAGTTATGTTAACTATCTGTTTTGGGGAGAGGATATCGATGTCTACGGCAATTCCATATCGATTATTTTCAACCTATCCCCGAAAAAATTTAAGGATAATATTATCAAACATTTTTCCGATCTTACAAAAAAGAAAAACCTGCCGATTCCGGTCCTATTTAATCCGATAAAACAAAATTCCAAATATTGGAGGAAGTTCATGGAAAGCTATAACCAGAATTATCCCTACCAATACCATAACGGCGGTATTTGGCCGTTTGTCGGCTCGTTTTGGGCAATGGCCCTGGCAAATGCCGGAAAAAAACAGGCAGCTTGGGCTGAAATGGAAAAGATTGCAAAAGCCAATAAAGTTAATAACTGGCAATTTAATGAATGGTTCAGCGCCAAAACCGGACAGCCCATGGGCATGCCGTACCAATCCTGGAACGCCGGGGCTTTTCTCCTGGCATATCATTATATCAAGGGAGAAATAAAATTATGAAAAATAATAAACTGAAAATCCTGATGGCCGCGGCCGAATGCGCTCCTTTCGCCAAGGTCGGAGGGCTGGCGGACGTAGTCGGCACCCTGCCCATAGCCTTGAAAAAACAGGGGGTGGACGCGCGCGTGATCCTGCCCCTGTACGGCTCGGTCCAAAAGAAGAAATATAAGCTGAAAAAGATCTATAGCCGGCTGGAAATACCGACTGGGGAAAAATTCGTTAAAATAAACATCTGGCAGGCTATGATTCCGGAATCCCGGGTCGAAGCCTATTTTATCGAGGCGGACGAATATTTCGGCGAGAAAGCGGTTTATCTGCCGGGCGACAATTCCGAACGCTTCCTGTTTTTTTCATTGGCAGCGCTCCATGCTATTCCAATAATTAATTTCAAACCCGACATAATCCATTGCCATGACTCGCATGTAGCACTTATGACCGACATCCTGAAAATTTCCGAATACGGATGGTTAAAAAATATCAAAACTCTCCTGACCATCCATAATTTTAACTATCAGGGCAAAACCGAAATCGACGTCCTGCGGACCGGTAATCTGTCGCTGAATTCGCTTCGCAGCCTGTCAGTCGATGCCCGGGACGGGGATATCAATTTCATGGCCCAGGGCGTCCTGAACGCCGATCTGATCAACACCGTCAGTAAAACTTACGCCCGGGAAATTACCACGTCTTTTTACGGCGCCGGCCTGGAACGGGTGCTACGGAAGCGGAAAGGCGACGTATACGGGATCGTTAACGGCATCGATACGAAATTTTTCGACCCTGCGAAAGACGATCGCATCGTGGAGAATTATTCGGTCCGTTCGCTTAACCGCAAATTCCGCAACAAACTCTATCTCCAGAAAAAACTAGGCTTGCCCCAGGATAAAAATATCGCCCTGGCGGCGCTGGTTTCCCGCCTGGTGTGGCAGAAAGGGGTAGACCTCTTCACGGACAGTCTAAGTAAACTCAACTGCCAATTCGTATTTTTAGGCACAGGCCAGAAGCAATACGAAGAGCATCTGCTTGAACTGGCAAAAAAATATCCGGAACGCTTCAGCGTCCGCACCCGGTTCGATTCCGTCCTGGCCCAGCAAATCTACGCCGGCGCCGATATGTTCCTGATGCCTTCCCGCTTCGAACCCTGCGGCCTCGGGCAGATGATCGCTATGCGCTACGGCACGGTCCCGGTAGTGCGCTTGACCGGCGGGCTCAAGGATACGGTCAACGCCCGCGTCGGATTCAGTTTTTCGGAACTATTGCCGCAGGCGCTCTATAAAGCCCTGGAAAAAGCTTTGGCTGTATATTATTCGAAACCCGGCAGCTGGCGCCAGCTCCAGGTGAACGGAATGCATAAAGATTGGTCCTGGAATAAACCGGCGCAAGAGTACATAAAATTATATAAAAAACTCGTATAATTTACGCTTGACGAACAACTTTTTTTCTGGTAGGATATATTTGAATAGTCACTAATCACGGCTATTTTTGTTTATAAAAATTTATCATTTATATAAACTCCCCAAGCGGAGCGGTAGTTTCCACCCAAGGCGGACAGGCAGCTTACCCCGATTACATCAGGGTAAAGTTAGTGTATCCCGGCTAGCGGGGAGCGCAGTTCTTAAAACAATAATATACATAGGGAGCGGTAGTTCAGCTGGTTAGAACGCCTGCCTGTCACGCAGGAGGTCGCGGGTTCGAGTCCCGTCCGTTCCGCATATAACAAAAACCGGGTTTTACCGGTTTTTGTTTTAATTAAACTTTTACGCCCGCAGCAATACCCGGACCAATTTCAATTCATCGTAAGAATATTTCTCGCCCAAATGCTCGAACACCGGCTTCAGTTTTTCGTCGCCGCATTCCTCGAACGCGGCTTTCATGGCTTCATAGCGGCCGCGCGGCAATTTCAGGTAATCCAGGTCGAGCTTATCGCCCGCGTCTATCAGCTTTTCGATATGGTTGATAATCGTCCCCGGTTTCAGGTCCTGGTGCTTGGCGATCCGGTCGAGCGGAATTTTTTTAATAAGCAGTTCCTTGGTTTTACTATGGTACCTCTGGCGTCTGGTTTTTATCTGTTTAACCGGTTCCTTGCCCGGTTCGGGACGGACGGGCGGTTCGATCCTATTCGCAAGGCGGAACTCATTGATTTCGTCAATAAAAATTTTTCCGTATTTCTCCAATTTAGCCGCGCCCACGCCGGTAATTCGGCTGAACTCTTCGCGGTCGCGCGGAAAATAATAGGCCATCTCCTGCAGGCTGGTATCGCCGAAGACCACGAACGGCGGCACCTGCGCCTGTTCAGCGATTCGCTTGCGCACCTCCCGCAGTTTTGCGAATAATTCCCGGCTATAATCGAGCTCGCCTTTCGGCTGCATTTTTTCCGGCTGGATATCCGCGCTCGGTTTGGTTAATTCGAGCGGCCCCTTAAGGCGCAGCCACTCTGCTCCCTGGCGGCTTACGCTTAATACCGGATATTCGCCCGTGCTTTTCGCGAGCAGCCCGTTGTCGATCAGCTGCTTTATGATTTGACCCAGTTCATCGGCGGAATAGTCATCCACTATGCCGAATACCGTTAATCCATCGTGCTTATTTACCCTGATTCTTTGCGTATTTTTACCGAGGAGTATATCGATAATATGGTTGCGGCCGTAGCGGCTGCCGGTCTTTAGGATCGCGGACATGATCTTTTGCGCGGTTACGCTGGCGTCGAATTTCTCCTTAACATCCGTACAATTATCGCAGGCGCCGCAATTATCCCGGTCTATATCTTCGCCGAAATATTTCAGTAGATATTTTTTACGGCAGCCCGAGAGTTCAGCGAACTGAAGGACATCGCTTAATTTTTCCTGGGCGGTTTGGCGCAATGAGTTATCCTCGATCTGGTTCAAAAAATATTCATGCTTGCGGGTATCGGCGTAAGTATAAAAGAGCACGCATTCGCTCGGCAGCCCGTCGCGCCCGGCCCTCCCGATTTCCTGGTAATAGCCTTCCAGGGTCTTAGGGAAAGTATAATGGACGACCAAGCGCACATCGGGCTTGTCGATGCCCATGCCGAAAGCGATCGTAGCCACGATGATACCGGTCCGGTCCTTAATAAAGTCGTCCTGGACCGCTTTCCGCCTGGCCGGCTCCAGGCCGGCATGGTAAGCGGCCGCGCTAAAGCCGTTCAGACGCAGGTTCTCCGCAATCTCTTCGGTTTCTTTGCGCGAAAAACAATAGACGATTATTGATTCCTGCCGATAGCCTTCCAGCAGCCTGACCAGCTTAGGGAATGCCTGCCTTTTTTCCACTATCCTGATTTTCAGGTTTTCCCGGTCAAAACCGGATACGAACGGCCGCGCCTTGGGAATATTCAGATGATGCAGAATGTCCTGGCGCACCTTGGGGGTGGCGGTAGCGGTCAGGGCGATTAAGGGCACCCCCAAGTACAGCTTTTTCAAAATCCCCAGGTTGCGGTAATCCGGCCGGAAATCATGCCCCCACTCGGAAATACAATGGGCCTCGTCCACGGCGATCAAGCTGACCTTAATCGTACTTAAAAATTCGCGGAATGCGCCGGACGCGAAACGCTCGGGCGCGATATAGAGCAGTTTGATCCCCCCGGCCTGCGCGCGCCGCATCCGCTCTTCGATTTCCGCGTCCGTAAGGTTGGAATTGATGAATTCGGCTTCGATGCCGTTAACCTGCAGGCTGTCGACCTGGTCTTTCATCAGGGCGATCAGGGGAGAAATAACCAACGTCAAGCCGGGAAGTTTAAGCGCCGGCAGCTGGAAGCATAATGATTTGCCGCCCCCGGTCGGCATCAGTACGAACGTATCGTTTCCCGCAAGCACGGTAGCGATTATTTCGGCCTGCAGGGGTCGAAACTCGTCATAGCCGAAATATTTTTTTAAAAGTCCCTCCATAGATTTCGATTAATAATTAAAGTCCATCTCAAAATAGCCATAAACCATAATTAAGATGGATTACCGGTTATACACAATTAATAATAATTATACCCGAACAAAATACGAACGTCAATATAATTAATTATCTCAAATTTTAAGCATAAATGAAGGCAGCCAAACGTTAAACCGCCAACATTTATAACGAAAAATTTTTAACTAATTTATCCTTGTTTAAATATAAAAAAAATAAAAGCCGGCGTTTGTTTTTTTATAAACATAGCCGGCGGTTTATGGTTCTAAATCAAAGGGACGGAATATCCGATAACCGGGGAAGGTTCTTGCCTCGGTCGACCCGCAACCGGCGAGAATCTCGGAACCGATAATACTCCTTACCCGGCAGGAAAGGCCTCTTTTTTCCAAATGTTCACATATTTCTTCCAATTTCTCCATAGGCGGACTCCTGAAATTTTTGATTTTCTCGATATTTTCGACAACATTTTGGTAAGGCATCAATTTCACCGTAAACGGATTGAGTATTTCCTTGCCGGTGTTGATCGTTCTCGCCCGGTTCGCATATAATCGCAGTATCCGCTCGATATCCTGTTTGGTGTCATTTTTGCCTTCGATAATATAGAAAGACACCGTTACCTGGGCGGCGGTAGCCAGAGCCAGCTCCTCCAAAATATCCCTTTGCGCTTCCAATGATTGTCCTTTGGTGTATCGCATCAGAAAAGCGCGAAATTCTTTGTCGGTCGAATTCACCGATATATATAACCGGGTATGGGGCAAAGGCAGATAATCATTCTTGAGTTCATAGAGTTTTCCTATATTCCCATCGCTAGTGATAATAAACTGTAATCCCAATTCTTCCAGCCTCACCAGTTTCCGGTTAGCTTCTACCACATTTCTGAGGTTATACAGCGGCTCGCCCCCGCAGGTGACATTAACATACGGCTTGATTAATCTCTGTTTTAGGAATAGGCCATGAGCCAGATAACTGTTAAAGCCCTTGACCGCCTGAGCGATGATCTCCTCGGCGGTTAAATTGCGTACGAACCGCTTTTGCCCCGATAAACAGGGAATACAGCGCCCGCAGCCGATCGCACAGGCGACGCCGACCGTTACTGAATTCGGTTCCTGCTCGGCTAGATTATAAACCACATATCGGATATAATGCCCGTCAAAAACGCATTGCGCGTCAATCGATTCGACCTCGCCCAAATTTTCATAGTGCCTGATTTGCCGATCGGTTATCCGGATCG
>CAZYKS010000019.1:0-6911 GCA_964648375.1 uncultured Gammaproteobacteria bacterium
AATTAAGGGGGGGGGCGGAGAAGGCCGAGAAGGCTTGAGAAGGGGGGAGAGAGGGGGGGCAGGGTAATTTTTTTATAACCATTAACTATTAATAATTATAGGTATGGTCTATGCCATACCGAGTGGCAAATATATATGCAGGATGTTTATATCGTTAAAATCCTTTTATTCACCAGCCTGGCCTTCGTGTTTACTATCGCCTGGACGCCGTTTTTGACCCATTTTTTATATAAGCATAAACTGGGCAAGCAAATCCGCAGCGACGGCTCCACCCCGATTTTTTCCCGCCTGCATGCGCATAAAGCCGGTACGCCGACCATGGGCGGGCTCCTGATATGGGTGACTACCCTCGTTTTCAGCGTGGTATTTTATTACCTGGCCCAGCTCCTGCCCTGGCAGCTGTTCAAATCCCTGAATTTCCTTACCCGGCGGGAAACCCTCCTACCTTTAGGGTGCCTGGTGGCCTCGGCTTCGGTCGGGCTGGTTGATGACGTCCTTGACGTCTTCCGGCTCGGATATAAAAAGCGGGGGATTAAGTTTTCCTATAAACTCGCGATTTACGCCCTGATCGCGATGGTCGGCGCTTATTGGTTCTATTTCAAGCTGGACTGGGAAATCATCCATGTCCCGTTTCTGGGTGACTGGGCGGTCGGTCCCCTATATATCATATTTTTCATCTTCGTCGTCGTCGGCACCGCCTTCGCGGTAAACCAGAGCGACGGCCTGGACGGCCTGGCCGGCGGCACCTTATTGATCGCATTCGCCTCTTATAGCGTGATCTCGTTCGCTATGGGGCGGTATAACCTCGCGGTTTTCTGCGGCGTGATCGTCGGCGCTTTGCTCGCGTTTTTATGGTTCAATATCACCCCGGCCCGCTTTTTTATGGGGGATACCGGGTCGATTTCCCTGGGCGTCACCCTGGCCCTGGTGGCGCTCCTGACCAATACCGCCCTGATCCTGCCCCTGATCGGGCTTATATTCGTGATCGAAGCCCTGTCCTCGATCATCCAAATCTTGTCGAAAAAATTCAGGCACGGCAAGAAGGTATTTTTATCCTCGCCCCTGCACCACCATTTCGAGGCCATCGGCTGGCCGGAAGCCAAAATCGTGATGCGCTTCTGGGTAATATCCGGCGTCAGCGCAGTCGCCGGGCTGATCATTTTTTTACTGGATAAAACCCTTTGAGAATTTAGGATTTAGGATTTAGGATTTAGGAAATAAGCGCGGGAGACGGCGAATAATATTAATTCTAAAAATCCTAAATCCTAAATCCTAAATTTACCAGATGTCTTCCCTCAAGCAAAAGTTCAATAAGCTGCTGCGCGGCCGCGTGGGCGAACATGATCCCGATTATACTCTGATCGCGATTATTTTCGTTTTGGTCATCTTCGGGCTGATCATGCTTTCGAGCGCTTCGGCCGCGGTCGCATACCTTAAATCGGGCGATAGCTATTATTATTTCAAACACCAGCTGTTCGGCCTCTTGATCGGCATGGTCGCGTTTTTGATATTATCCCGGATCGATTACCACTTATGGAAGCGCTACGCCTTCTGGTTTTTAATCGGTTCGATCCTGCTCCTGCTCCTGGTATTCATTCCGGGCTTGTCGGGGAGCTGGGGCAAGGCCCGCAGCTGGATCAATTTCTTCGGCTATTCCCTGCAGCCGTCCGAATTCGTCAAGCTGTCGTTTTTATTGTATTTGGCCGCCTGGCTCGAGCGCCGGGGTAAGAGCCTCCATAATATCCAGGAGGGGATCGGCCCGTTCATTTTTATCCTGGCCATTATCGCGGCCCTGATGGTCCTGCAGCCGGATATGGGCACGCTTACGATCATCGGCGCCACCTCCTTTATCGTATATTATGTCGGCGGCGGCAGCGTCAGGCACATCCTGACGATCTTTATCGCCAGCCTGATGATACTTGCGTTTCTCGTATATCTTAAACCTTACCAACTCGACCGCTTCCGCTGCCTCCTTAACCCCGCTTATGACAGCGCCGGCATCTGCTACCAGGTGAACCAGTCCCTGATCGCGATCGGCTCCGGCGGCTTCTGGGGCCGGGGGCTGGGCGCGAGCCGGCAGAAATTCCTGTATTTGCCTGAAGTTTACGGGGACTCGATTTTCGCCGTGATCGGGGAAGAGGCCGGTTTAGCCGTCAGCATCCTCCTGGTACTGCTGTTCTTGTATTTATTCCGGCGCGGCGCCCTGATCGCGCAAAAAGCCCCGGACGGGTTCGGGCGGATCCTGGCGATCGGCATCGTCAGCTGGCTCACGCTCCAGGCGCTCGTCAATATCGGGGGCATGGTCAACCTGATCCCGATGACCGGAGTGCCCCTGCCGTTCATAAGCTACGGCGGCTCCGCTATCCTGGCGGCCATGGCGGCATCGGGGATTTTGGTAAATATCAGTAAACAAACGCGAGTTCGTTGATTATTTATTTTGGAGTAGGCAATATTATCAAATCGGTTATAAACGAGTTATGAGCGGGATGTATTTTATATGTAGGTTAGTAATCGTATCACTAAGTATAAATGTGTAATTGTGAATATACGAGTTATGAGTTATGGGTTATTAGTTATAAAAATAATTTTTAAATACATTTATCCTGTAGTCTATAACTCATAACCTATAACCCATAACAATCCAGCTGTGTCAAATGAGAAAAGCTAAATAAATATGCGTAAAAATATTAAAATCATATTCGCGGGCGGCGGTACGGGCGGTTCGGTAACGCCTTTGTTGGCGGTGGCGGAGGAATTGAATTCTGAATTCGGAATGCAGAATGCGGAATTTCTTTGGCTAGGGACAAAAACGGGGGTAGAGCAGGGGATGGTAAAGCGATTACAGATACGCTTCCGGGCAATCGCGGGCGGGAAATTGCGGCGGTATTGGTCGTGGCGGAATTTCAGCGACTTATTTCTGATCGCGGGCGGCTTTTTCCAGAGCCTCGGGATAATTTATAAGTCCCATCCGGATCTGGTGATGTGCGCCGGCGGGTTCGTGGGCGTGCCGGTAGTCTGGGCGGCCTGGGTTTTGCGCGTGCCGGTTCTTATCCACCAGCAGGACGTGCGCCCCGGCCTGGCCAATAAACTGATGGCGCCATACGCGCGGGTAATTACGGTCACGTTCGAACAGTCGCTTAAGGACTACGGCAAAAAGGCGGTCTGGACCGGCAACCCGGTGCGTAAGGAAATTCGAAATGCGGAATTCGAAATTCGCGGTATAAAAGAAAAATTCAAATTAAATGATAGAATACCGGTAGTGTTGATACTCGGGGGCGGGACAGGGGCGATGGCGATAAATAACCTGGTTAAAGAAAGCATTTCTGAGTTAACGAAGTTTTGCCAGATTATACACCTTACCGGAAAAAGCAAACAGCCGAATTACGGGTTACGAATTCCGAATTACGAATATTTTGAATTTTTCGATAGCGAAACGATGGCGCAGGCGTACCGGGCCGCCGACGCCGTGGTATCGCGCTGCGGTATGAACGTCTTGACGGAGCTGGCCTATCTGGGCAAACCGGCGATACTAATCCCGATTCCGGATTCGCACCAGGAGGAAAACGCGGCCGTATTCGCACGGGCGCAGGCAGCGGTTATACTGGACCAGAAAGAGCTGGCTGCCGAACAGCTTGCGGACGGGATCAAGCGGGTGCTAAATGATACTGTGCTCAGCAGCATGCTCAGCAGCAATATCCGCGCCCTCATGAAACCGGACGCTAACCGGGGGATGATTAACGTGATTAATGGGATTATTCAATCTTATTGATCTTATAAATCTTAGCTGACTAATATACAGCCGGTTCATAAAATTAATAAAATTGCTTATGCGGAAATGCGATTTATTGGTAAGTGGGAAATATATCCTGCCGATGGATGGTGATTTTAAAATTTTGGAAAACGCAGCCGTAGCGGTTAGCGGCAATATAATCGCCGCGATTGGCGAAGAGCATGAGATAATGAACGGGTGGAATGCGAAGGAGAAGATAGACGCAGGCAAAAGTATCATCATGCCCGGCATGGTCAATACCCATACGCACGCGGCTATGGCGTATTTCCGCGGGCTGGCCGATGACTTGCCCCTGAAGGAATGGCTGGAAAAGCATATGTGGCCGGCGGAAGCGCGGCATTTAAATCCCAAATTCATCACCGCATCTTCCGAGCTCGCTATTCTCGAAATGATCAAAGGCGGGGTGACTTGCTTTAATGATATGTATTTTTTCAGCGGACAGACTGCGGCCGTGTGCGAGCAGGCGGGGATGCGGGTTAGGTTAGGCGAGGCGATAGTGGATTTTCCGGCAGCCAGCTATAAAAATACCGAAGAAGCGTTTGGTCTGGCCGACAGCATTAGACGGCAGTATCAGGACAGCGAACTGGTTAAAATATCGGTACAACCGCATTCAGTATACGCCTGTTCGGAAGAAACCCTGGTTAAATGCCGGGAATTATCGCGGGAATATGCTCTGCCAGTCCATATCCATGTTAGCGAAACCGAACAGGAAGTGATAGATTGCCGAAAAATGCATCATTTATCGCCGATCGCCTACCTGGATAAAATCGGCTTGCTCAGTGAACGGACGGTTGCGGTGCATGCGGTCTGGATAAACGAGGACGACCGGAGTATTCTTAAGGAAAGAGGGGTAAAAATATCCCATAACCCGTCCAGCAATATGAAGCTGGCCTCCGGCACCGCTCCGGTACCGGAGTATCTGGACGAGGGGATAATCGTCGGCTTGGGAACGGATGGGGTAGCCAGCAATAATACCTTGAATTTATTTGCGGAAATGCGGACGGCGGCTTTGCTCCATAAGGTAAATAAGCGGGATGCGGCTGTAATGAAAGCGCGGGAGCTGGCCGCGATGGCCACGGTCGAGGGGGCGAAGGCGCTGGGGCTGGGAGGCCTTATCGGTTCGCTGGAAACCGGCAAGCGTGCGGATATAATTACGATTAACCTGGATAAGCCGCATTTGTCGCCGCTGTATGATCCGTTCTCGCATATAGTATATTGCGCGAGCGCGGGCGATGTCGAAGACGCGGTAATTAACGGTAAGATCGTGATGAGGAATAAGGAGGTAAAAACATTGGATGAAGACAAAATATTACATGAAGCGGGAAAATTTAAAATAAATTGAATTCCACCGGCCTTTCTTGCCCTCAGAAGCTATAGCGAAGGGGGGCAGGGTTAGCGAGGTTTTAACCTCGCGGTGAGTTTGGAAAATATTGTGATCCTATCAGCCGCCAGCCAACGCAGGCTAAAGCCTGCCGAACCCTCGGCTAAAGCCGGGTGGAATCTTGGACCAGGCTAAAGCCTGAAGCAAATAATGTATATGGATTTATCGAAAATTAAAAAAGTCTATATTATCGGGATCGAAGGGGCGGGGACGTCGGCCTTGGCGCGGATGTTCCGGTCAATGGATATCGAGGTGTCCGGCTCGGATGACGGCGACGGGTTTTACAGCGATATGCTCGCGAGCCAGGGGATCAAGGTTAACCGTAAATTCGACGCCGCCAATGTTCCGGCTGATGCCGACCTGATCGTATACTCGGTCGCATTCAAGCCGGAACGCAACGTCGAGACTGCCCAGGCTATGAAAGGCAAGGTAAAAACCGTCACTTACGGCGAGGCTATCAGCTTTATTTTTAACCATAAATACGGAATTGCCGTCTGCGGCACCCATGGCAAGACCACCACTACCGCCTGGTTAAGCTTCGTTTTGAAACAGGCAGGCAGCGACCCGTCTATGGTCGTAGGCTCGAAAGTGCCGCAATTCGGCGCCAATAACCTGGTCGGGAAATCCGATTATTTCGTCCTGGAAGCCGACGAATACGAAAATAAACTCCAGTTTCTCGAACCGAAAGGCGTGCTCTTAAATAACATCGATTATGACCACCCGGATTATTTTCCGGATACGGAAGCCTACTCAGGCGTATTTATCGATTTACTGAAACGGCTTCCGGCATCCGGCTTTTTAACCGCGAATTACGACGATCCCGTGATCAGGAAAGTGGCCTGGGCCAATTGCCGCGCGAAAAAAATCAGCTATGCAATCGACGAAGCCGCCGATTATGTCGCTTACGACATCAAACAGCTCGGTACCCGCCAGTATTTCAAGGTTAAGCTGGCCGGACACGGCGACGAAGACGGGTTCGAGGAAGTCGATATGGGCGGATTCTCGATCCAGCTTCCCGGCCGGCATAATATCTCGAACGCGCTAGCCGTGATCGCGGCATCGATCGAACTCGATATCGACTTGTATAAGATCAGGCAATCCCTCGAAGAGTTCACCGGGACCGCCCGCCGCATGCAGGTTATGGGGGAATTCCGGGGAGCGACTATAATCGACGATTATGCCCATCATCCGACGGAAATCAAAGCCAGCCTGGCGGGTGCGCGCGAGCGCTACCGCGGCCACCCCCTGACCGTGGTTTTCCATCCCCATACTTTTACCCGCACGAAAGCGCTGCTTGACGATTTCTCACTAAGTTTCAAGGACGCGGATAAGCTGATTGTCCTCGATATCTACGGGTCGGCCCGGGAAATCCAGGGCGGGGTGCATAGCCGCGACCTGGTCGGGAAAATCGAAGACCAGCCGGAAGGATCGCGGCCGCAAGAAATAAAATATATCGCGTCGTTAAAAGAGGCGGAAGCGTATTTGCGGGAAACCGCCCGGCGGGATGAAGTCATTATCCTGATGGGAGCCGGGGATGTGTTCCGGATCGGGGAGGGGCTGGTTAAATAAATTTCTCCGCGAGATTAACAGGGTAAATTCCAAGATTCGAATTATAAAAAATGTTTTTATGTAGGCGGACAAACGTTTGTCCGCCTACATAAAAATGATTATGGATTCAATCGAAACGAAAATCGAAAAGAATATTCACCTGGCGCCGTTTACCACTTTCAGGATCGGCGG
>CAZYKS010000019.1:7011-9299 GCA_964648375.1 uncultured Gammaproteobacteria bacterium
CGAAAATCGAAAAGAATATTCACCTGGCGCCGTTTACCACTTTCAGGATCGGCGGTCCGGCCCGATATTTTATCAGGGTAAAAACGAAAGATGAACTATCCGGCGCTTTCGCCTGGGCGAAAGAGCAGGGGATAAAGGCGTCCGTATTAGGCGGCGGCAGTAATTTATTGGTAAACGATAAGGGCGTGGACGGGCTCGTCATAAAAATCGACAATGACGGAATCGCGGCTAAGGGCGAACGGCTGGAATGCGCGGCCGGGGCGCTATTGGCGCGGGCCGTATCGGCCGCTACCATGAGCGGCCTGGCCGGGCTGGAATGGGCCGCCGGCGTTCCGGGTACCGTCGGCGGAGCGGTCCGGGGCAATGCCGGCTGCTTCGGTTCGGATACATCCGCCGTGCTCGAGACTGCGGCGGTATTCGATCCCGGCAGAGGGAAATTTTTAATGTATAGCAAAAACGACTGCCAATTCGGGTACCGGGAAAGCATATTCAAAAAGGCCCGTACATTAATCGTCTGGGAGGCCGTATTCAAGCTGCACCCGGGGAACCATGATGATATGAACACGCTTATCGACGAAATCCTCGATAAACGGGCGCAGGCCTTTCCGCGCCTGCCCAGCGCCGGCAGTGTCTTTAAAAATTTATATATCAGGGATATTGAGTCCAGGAATCCGGAATTAGCGGCCTTTTTAAACGAGCACCAGGCCGTCAGGGAAGGCAAGGTCGGTACGCGCCGGTTGATCGATAAGCTCGATTTAGGCGGCAAAACCATCGGCGGAGCCAAGATCAGCCTGGAGCATACGAATTTCATCGTCAATACCGGCAAAGCCACGGCCGAAGACGTAATTATGCTAATCAGCCTGATAAAAGAAAAGGCCCGGCGCCATCTGAATATATTATTACAGGAGGAAATTCAGTATTTCGGGTTTGGGGACGGTTAATGAGTGAATTAGTGAGTAGTTAATTAGGAAGATATTTTATAAATATTCATTCCAATGTAGATTTAACAAAGATAATAAATTATTTATATCTATTTCCTAATTTACTAATTATCTAATCCCTAATTAACTACGTTTTTATTTAAATTTAGCCTAAAAATAAGCATGTATACCTTAAGAAAAAGAGGTATATTTTTTTATCTATAGACAATCTTGACTAATACAAATATTTATGCTATATTATCAGAGTAAATTATTTTATACTGAAAACCGAGGTTTTTATCAAGCTTTTATATTTTATAAATTATAATAGTTGGTTTTCCTGAACCCATGCTCCAGGAAATAAAAAGTTATGGATAATAACAGTAAAATTAACGGAGGAAAATCGATTCTGGATCAAATAATCATGAACCACCGGGCCCAGGACGTGGCCGATCTTGACGCGGTCGAGATTATCAACAATCTCTTTAACGAACTGACCGAGCGTGAACGCGACGTCTTAACCCGGCGTTACGGCCTTCACGGCCAGGGCAGGGAAACGCTCGAAAATATCGGCAACCTGCATAACCTTACCCGCGAACGCATCCGGCAGATCGAAACGGCCAGCGTAAAAAAACTGCGGCAGCTGGAAAAACTCGAAGAGTATATCGCTTCGCTTAAAAAAGTCATCCTCCAGCTCCTGGAAGAGCATGGCGGCTTGATGGAGCGGGAATATTTGCTCGATCTGTTAGTTAATTTTTCGGTCGGCGAGATCAAGGCGAAAGCGGACGATATCGCTACCCACAAGAATTACCTCGATTTCATGATCTCGAAACTGCTCCACAGCGATTTCGAGCTGGTAGCCGGTTCCCGGGATTTCAGGCATTTTTACAAACTTAAATTCCAGGAATTGGAATATCTGGAAGAAATCCTTAAGGAACTGAAAAAAGAGCTGGAAAACCGCAAGCGGGTCCATTCCACCGAAGAGATTATCGGCCTGATCACCGAACTCGATGCATACGCCAAGCATAAGGAAAAGCTTGCGACCGTGAATAATGTCGATATTTCGAATGCGCTGGCGAGCGAACTCTTCGATGAAGCCACCGACCTGATCAATGATAATAAGGTATTATATACGCTCTTGCGGGCGTCGCAGAATATCCGCCAGAATAAATTCGGCTATTGGGGAATCCATAACTGGCGCGAGATCAAACCTAAGACTATTAACGATAAAATTTATATTATCCTTAAACACCACGGCCAGCCGCTCCATTTCGAAAAGATCGCCGAAATGATCAACCGGATCGGTTTCGACAAAAAATCGGCCAACGCCGCTACCGTCCATAACGAATTGATCCTGGACAATAAGTA
>CAZYKS010000020.1:0-9247 GCA_964648375.1 uncultured Gammaproteobacteria bacterium
AGGACACTAAGGTCGTTCATGTCGAACGTCAGGTTATTCCTTTCGCCATTTTCAGCAGCTAAGCCGTAGCTGACAACACGGTTGTATTTAGGACAATTCGGGATTATAAATCCCAGTTGTTAAAAATCGTAAACATTCCTTTTTCGGACCCGGAATAGAATTTTCCCGGGTCCTTTTTTATTACCATAATAAAAGCCCGATTAAAATTAATCGGGCTTTAAAAAATACGTTTTGAAAGAGTTGGTTTTTATGAAATTGGTATCAGGAAAACCGTGGCCCCGGCTTGGCAGATAAGCAGGTTAAGGATTGGCGCGTAATTCAGACCGCGCCGCCGTGCATATTTACAGATAATTAGGAAAATAACGAATGCGATGCCGAGACCGACGGCAATCAGGCCGGCAAGGGTCAATTTGTCGGAATAAAATTGCGCTGTCTGATAGCCGGCATACCGCATCGCCGGGGCTTTTAAGTAGGAATTAAGCGATTGGAAATTCGCGATAAACCAGGCAGCGGCGGGTGCGATTATGCCCGTTAAAGCCGACGCCGAAAATATCAGCAAAAAATCGCTGCGTTTTTTGCGAATCGATGCAGAGAAGATTTTTACGATGACCATTACCGGTAACAGCCAGATGGCCGCGGTTAGGGCGCTGATGGATATTAACAGGCTGCCGGGCAGATTCGGCACAATCGGCATTATGATCGTACGCAGATGCGTCTGTTCGGAAAAATAATATTGGTATCCGAAATAATGGAAAAACGCAGCAGTCGCCAGAACGATAATTAATACAATTGCAATGGCCTGTTTCATAGTACCTCCTTTATGGTTTTTGGATTTATCAGTTAAATTTAAATTTATAAGGACAATTTTGTATTATAAGATAATTATAAAGATTTGTCAATAGAATTTTTTAATTAGTAGTTTATAGATGGATTGGATGATTAAACATTGTTTAAATTAATGATATTTTAATTAATATATTTTAAACTGTGTAATTGATTATATTGACATAATTAACATGTTTATGGATAGAAAATATAAGAAATATTAAGTATAACAAGCGATTTTTTCAGTTTAAAATTGACAGTTAACATATTTCAAGGTATAATTTAACCAGAAATTAAATATCAAAACCGGATCTTTAATAAATTATCCATCCTATTCGGATTAAGGAGGTGAGGGGATGAAAAATAAATTGAATATCAAACAGGATAGGTTGGCAGAGCTTTTGCTTTTACTCGACAAAGATCAAAACAGCCTGAACGACGAGCAGCTCAAGCAATTGCTTAATGCTAAAGCGGTATTATTCGATTTCAGTAATTTGATTTCTCCAAATCTTTTTAAAGATTTGGCCGTAATTTTGGCCTATCGCAGAAAAAAAACTGAATTCGATAAATTTACAACCGAAGAATTGGAGAAAAAACTGAATGAAATCATGTACAAAATGTATCCTGATTATTTAATCGCTGAAAGAAGAGAGCATTTCGAGTCTTACATGAGGATTTTAGGCCCAGATGCGGATGAAAAGATTATTCGGGAGATTTTGGGAGAACGCTCCGGGGACAGACAAACAGCCGCGCAAACTATGTAAAAGCAGGAGGTCTATGGAACCAATTTAAATAAGTTCCGGTCGCAAGCATGAACCGGAACTTTTTATTTTATGGATTATAATAAAGTATTTTAGCCAGTCTCCCGATGGTCTAGTGCTTCTTCCGAGATTTTACCGGCTTGCCCGTCGATAATTTTCCGTTCTTCCCGTGAAAACCGGTCAAGTACGAATTTTTCCGTCGGCATCCGTCCGGCTATCTCGGTCCTGATGCCGATGCGGATGCGTCGGAAACGCCTGGTCTTTAGATGGTTGATGATCGAGTTCACGCCCTTATGCCCGGCGCTTCTGGAATTATCGGCCAGTTTATATTGGCCAAGGACGATATCGATATCGTCGTGGATCACGGTTAATACGTTCGACAGGTCCGAGTCTTTTTCCCGGACCAGGCCCATTTTTTTCGGAAGCAGATTATAGTAGCCCATAACTGCCCGGACCGCGGCGCCGGAATTATTCATGAAGGTCAGCGGTTTAACCAGGATGAGCGGCGCAGAAGTTAAGCTTCCTATAGGAAGCTTAACTTCTTTCGATATGATTATCTCCGCATTGAATTTTTTATTGGTCTGCCAATTGGCATCGAGTATTTCCGCCAGCGCGTCAATCGCCATAAACCCGGCATTGTGGCGGGTATTTTTATATTGTTCTCCGGGATTGCCGAGACCGACGATTATGTGCATAGATTTGAATTAATCTTATATTTATCCACGAATATACAAATTAAAGTACAAATTTACAAATAAACGAATTATAAATTTGTAAATTTGTAACCGAATTTGTATATTTGTGGGTATTAATTTCTTCCTTTCTTCACATAAAACCCGATCGGCGTTCCGATAAAGCCGAACTTTTCCCGCAGCCGGTTCTCGATGAAGCGGACATAGGATTCGCGCAGGCTGTCCTTGGTCCCGATCCGGACCGTGAATCCCGGCGGGTTGGTTTTTTCCTGGATGATTTCGTAGACGCGCGGCGGTTTTACCCCCCGGCCTTTGGTCGGCAGGTGCCGTTTGACGATCGCTTTTAAAAATCCGTTAAGGGACGATTGGCTAAGTTCCTTACGCCTTTCCGAATCGATTTCCAGGATCAGATCGAGGACTTTGTTCGTTTTCGCGCCGGTCAGGGCGGAGAGGAAATGGACCGGGGCCCAGGCCGCGAACGGCAGGTGTGAACGGATATAGTCGCTGTAGGTTTTGGTGTTCTTATCTTCGATCAGGTCCCATTTATTGGCGATAATGACGAGGCTTTTGCGGCGGCGGATGATCTCTTCCACGATTTTCTGGTCCTGGTGGGTGATATCCTGGCTGATATCGAGGACCAGGAGGGCGATGTCGGAGCGGTCGAGGGCCGAGAGGGATTTAGCGATGCCGCGTTTCTCCAGAGTGTCGGATTTTTTCGTGCGCGGCTGTTGCATGCCCTTTTTGCTGATGCCGGCGGTGTCGACCAGGGTGATAACATGGTCGTGATAAACGATATCCGTATCTTGCGGTTCGCGGGTGGTATGGGGAGTGGGGCTGACGATCACCCGGCTTTCGCCCAGGATTGCGTTCAGGAGGCTCGACTTGCCGACATTGGGTTTTCCCACGATCGCGGCCCGGACCGGGGAGGCGGCAGGGTGGTCCGGAATATCCTCCAATGTCCCGGCGTTTTTAAGCCGGTCCGTTACGATATCGAGGAGGTCGCCGGTACCGGTACCGTTAATGGCGGATACCAGGATCGGTTCGCCCAGGGCGAGCTTATGGAATTGGGCGGTTTTCGGGCGGCTGCCGGGACTGTCGACTTTATTGGCGACCAGGAGGACATGGGTATGGTCAGGCAGCATTTTTTTTATGGTCAGGGCCATCTCCCGGTCCGGCGGCAAGAGCCCGGCCTTATTATCCACCAAAAACAGGATCAGATCGGCCCGCCCGAGCAAGGCGCGCGCCTGGGTCTGGACTTTGGATTCGATGTCGCCGGTTTCCTGCCGGCGGCCGGTTAAATAGCCGATATCGATGATTCCGCCGGTATCGATCAGAGTGAATTTTATCCGCTGCCATTCGACTTCGCCGTAATTACTGTCCCGGGTAGTCCCTTCGATATCCGCTACCAGAGCCTGCGGGCGTTCGGTCAGGCGGTTGAACAGCGTGGACTTGCCGACGTTGGTACGGCCGAAAATAACGACGGTGGGCAATTGGTGTTTTTTATCTATCATAAACCTTGTTACCCACTAATTTACAAATCAAGTACAAATTTACAAATATACAAATCGTTCATATAATAAAAATTTGTATATTCGTAAACCCGCCCTGTTAAATTATATATAATAATATTCAAGTGCGATTAAACTATATATAAATATTAATCAAGAAATAAGGCATACAATAATATTTAACAGGGTAAATATTGAGATTTGTATATTCGTGGGTATTGATAAGCGGT
The DNA here is from genome assembly GCA_964648375.1 of uncultured Gammaproteobacteria bacterium. Classification (GTDB taxonomy): domain Bacteria; phylum Patescibacteriota; class Patescibacteriia; order Patescibacteriales; family UM-FILTER-48-10; genus CAZYKS01. Next base: position 4,017 of record CAZYKS010000020.1, read on the forward strand.
AATTTTAATTAGCACTATTTTGTTCCCCCGATCCCGTTACGTCCGCTTCCTGACCGAGGATGAGGACGAAATCCGGCTGGACCGGGTTTTTTTCCACGTTATTGTCGCTGGCAATATCGTCGATCAGCCACTGGGGCATGCCCGTGGAAACATTGGCGCTGGTCCGCCGTTTGAGGATATCCAGGGATTGGTTCTTTTCGCCGTAAGTGAGGTCGTAGATTACAGATTTTTGGAAATTCTGGCGGCTCGAGTTTCCGATCTTGGTGATTTTGAATCCGAGTTTCTCGAGGTCGACCGCTACCTGGGAAGCGAGGCCATTGACCCAGGTACCGTTCCGGATCTCGACGGTGGCGCTTTCTTTTATGATGGGCGCGGTTTCATCCGGTGAGGCCTGGTTGAAAACATTATTGACATAGTATTGGATCTCGGCGAAATCTCCGCTGCGCGGGAGCAGGATATAGGCGCCTTGATCGGATATGCTGTCCACCAGGAGGCCGTTCGGTCCGTTATCGAGGACCTTATTGGTGATATCGCCGCTGGTGACGTCTTTGAATTTGCTCCAGAGCTTGACTATTTCCCAAACCTGGAGGTTGGTGCTGATATGGTCTTGAAGGTCGCCGATAATATCCGTAATCAACTGAGGATTTAAGAGCAGGTTAAAGTTAAGCAGTTTATCCTTAACGGCTTCAATGATCTTCTGCTGGCGCCGGGCGCGGGCGAAATCGGAGCCTTCCACCCCGGCGGCGTGCCGGGAACGGGCGTATTTAAGCGCTAAGGCGCCGTCCATTGTCTGTTCGCCGGTATCGATATGGAGATGCTCGAAGCGGCTGTCGTAGGGCTCGGCGTCTTCCCGGCCCATGATCGGGTAGTTATAGTCATCAAGCGTATTTTCCACGTCCACGTTGATGCCGCCGACCTTATCGATAATATCGATAAAACCGGCGAAATCGACCCGGACGTAATAATCGATCGGGGTTAAGAGAACGTCGGAAACGGCCTGGCTGACCGCCAATCCCCCCGAGCCCGGGTTATCCGACTCGGCGTAGGCATTAACCGAGTTGATTTTTTGCCAGCCCATATCTTCGATCGGCACCACCATATCGCGCGGGACCGAAACCATCGCGACTTTTCCGGTGGATGGCTGCAGGCTGGCTACGATAATGGTATCGGTCAGGTTGCTGCCGTCGTGGTTCTTCCCGCCCATGCCCAGGAGGAGGATATTGATGCGGTCGCGGTCCTCGCCCTTAAGCTTTTTATCCGCGCTTTCGGCCAGGTGTTTAAGCTGGCTCAGGATCGGGATTTTCGAAAACCAGGAGGTCGAGCTTTGGTCCGAGATCAAGACGCGCGAAGAAAAAACCAGCATTACCGTAATCGCGAAAATCACGGTAAACAAGACCTTTTTTCCGGTCTTTTTGGCTTTCGGTTTCGGTTTTTGGCCGCTGGTGCCGCCCGGCTGATTTAAGGCGTTTTTAAGATCTATGGGTTTGTCTATTTTTTGTTTGTCCATGGATGGCCCGACCTCGGTTCAACGTCGTTAATATTTAAACTGATTTTAATTTTAATTTAATAATAATTTAGTAAAAAATGAATATATACTGATTATTCCGGTAAAATCCGCGCAAATTTTTTATTTTATTGTAATTGCGCGTATTATAATATAGCTGGTTGGAATTTAGCGATTATGCAATTACCGCTATCTGATTAAATTATAATGAGTTTTAGTCATTTTAACAAGAATCAAGCATAAGTCAAGGGAATTTGATTTTTTTTAAACATAGTGTTATAGTGTAATTGTTATTAACATAAAATTGCTTTAAATTAAGATAAAACAATTAAAGTAGGTAAAACCCTGCTGTTTTGAATAATTTTATTTATTATTTATTGTATAGATATTTACTTAATTTAATTTAGCCCGATAAATTTAATTTTGTTATTTAGACAACAGTAAACAGCGAACAGACGGCAGAATATTGGTTGCCATTCTGAGTGAAGTGAAACGGAGCGAAGAATCCGATGCCCACCGCAACTAATTTCTGGATTCTTCGGTCCCCCGACTTTCGTCTGGGTCTTTCAGAATAAAATTTTCTGTCGACTGCTAACTGTTTACTGCTTACTGTTTACTAATATAGCGGATTGATAAAATAAACAGCATTCACTTAATAAAATTTATCAGCATAATTGTTAATATCATATTTCTATGCTAAAAAAATTCTTCAGCTTCACATTCGAACTGATAAAAATCGTCGTAATCTCATTGGTTATCATTATCCCGGTAAGATATTTTTTGATCCAGCCCTTTTATGTCAAGGGCGCATCGATGGAACCCAATTTTTATGACCATGAATACCTGATCGTGGATGAAATTACTTATCGTTTCGAAGCGCCGCAGCGCGGGGATATCATTGTCTTCCGCTACCCCTTAAATCCCCAGGAATATTTCATCAAGCGGATTATCGGCCTGCCCGGCGAGAAGGTGCAGATAAAGGACGGGAAAGTGTATATCTATAATAATGAGAATAAGGACGGAGTCGCGCTGGATGAGCCCTATTTGGCCGAAGGCGTGCAAACCTACAGCCTAACCGATGAAACCGTAACCTTAGGGGACAAAGAATATTTCGTTATGGGGGATAACCGCAATTCATCGAAAGACTCGCGCAGTTTCGGCCCGGTCAACGAGAGTTATATCACCGGCCGGGTGTTATTCCGGGGCTGGCCGTTTTCCCGCATTACCCTGTTCCAAACTCCGTCATATAGCGGCGTATAATTTATAAACCAAGGTTTTTCCGCGTAAAATCCGCGTAGTTATCCGGCACACCATCGGCGATAAACGATTTTATCGCGGATTTCAGGCTGATGGCGGCGGGGATAATGCGCGGATTGATTGCTTAATCGAATCTTTATGGCAAAAAAACCAGCAGCTAAAATAGCGAAAAAACCGGTTCCGGCAGGCAAGAAGCCGGCTGGCCGGAAAAAGGGCCGGCGGCTGTCGCGTCTCCGCGGGATGAAGGATATTCTCTTTGATGAATACCGCTATTGGGACGTGGTGGTCGAGAAAGCGCTTGACCTGGCGGATGTCTACGGTTTTAAAAAGATCGACACGCCGGTGCTTGAGTATTATGACTTATATGAACGGGCCACCGGCCAGGATACCGATATCGTTTCGAAGGAAATGTACATGTTTACCGATAAAAGCGGCGAGAAACTGGCGCTGCGGCCGGAGGCGACTCCGGGGCTGGTGCGCTCCTATATCGAACATGGCATGTTCAATCTGCCCCAACCCGTCAAAATGGCCTGGATGGGGCCGCTGTTTCGGCACGAAAAACCGCAATCCGGACGGCTGCGGCAGTTTTGGCAGTTCAATCTCGAGGTTTTCGGCGAACCCAGCCCGGTGGCGGACGCCCAGCTGATTTTAATCGGGTATAATTTTTTTAAGGAGCTGCAGATCGATGTCGAGGTCCAGATCAACAGTATCGGCTGCAAGGATTGCCGCCGGGAGTATCTGGAAAAATTGGTAGAATTCTATAAAGAGCGGGGACGGCGGTCGAAATTATGCGCTGACTGCCGTAAGCGCCTGGTAAAAAACCCCCTGCGGATGCTCGACTGCAAGGAAGAACAATGCATCGAGATGATCAGTGAAGCGCCGCAGATCGTCGATTTTCTCGATGATGCCTGCCGCGAGCATTTCATCAAAGTCCTCGAATATTTGGACGAGCTCGATATCCTGTATAACCTGAATCCCTTTTTAGTGCGCGGGCTCGATTACTATAACCGGACCGTATTCGAATTCCGGCCGGTAGCCGGCGAAAATGACGATAACGGGGCGAGGCGCCAGGCCGAGCTGGGCGGAGGCGGCCGCTACGACGATTTGATCGAGTTTATGGGCGGCCGGCCGACACCGGCTGTCGGTTTCGCGATCGGGATCGAGCGTACCATCCTGAAAATAAAAGAGAATAATATTCCGCTTAAATTCGGGAGCCGGGACCATATTTTTATCGCCCAACTGGGGGACCAGGCGAAAAGAAAAGCGTTCGCGTTATTCGAAGAGATGCGGCGTTCCGGTTTTAGCGTACGGCAGTCGTTTACGAAAGACAGCCTCAAGCTCCAGCTTGAAGAAGCCAACCGGATCGGGGCGAAAATAACCGTCATCCTCGGGCAGAAAGAAATAATGGACGGTACCGCGCTCCTGAGGGATATGGATTCAGGCATCCAGGAAGTGATCGATTATAAGAAAATCCAAAGCGAAGTCAGTAAACGCTTAGAGGATAAAAAAGAATCTTAATATAATGCGAATACCGCGAATTAGAATGCGAATACCGCGAATAACAGTATTATTAATAATAATTCGATTCGTATAATTCGTAACGATCGCATTATACTCTTAGCGAATTACGAAGTTAATAACAAATTATTTATATATCTAGGAAGGAAGGTGCATACCGTGGAATTCAAAAGAAAAAAGGGTGAAAGTTTCGAAAATTTTCTCAGACGGTTTAACCGCCGCTTGATCCAGAGCGGCAAACTGTATGAAGTTCGCCAACGGCAGTTTTTAAATCCGGGAAAAAATAAGTCCCAGCAAAAAGAATACGCTCTGGTCAGTAAAAAAATGAGGGAAAAGAAAGAATATTTGCGTAAAATCGGTAAACTACCGGAAGAGCCGCCGAGACGGCGCTGGTAGGACCGTTTAGGCGTTTATATTTATATGGGAAAAATCCAATTACAAATAAAAGATAATTTGAACGCTGCTGTCCGTGCGAAACAGGCGGATGAAGTGTCGGTTTTAAGGATGCTTTTAGCCGCGATTAAAAATAAAGAAATCGAGCTTAAAAATCGCGACCAGGAAGGTTTAGCCGATGATGAGGTTATCGGCGTAATCCAAAGCGAGATCAAGAAGCGGCGCGATTCGGTTGTCGCTTATCGGGATGGGGCCAGGGAAGAACTGGCGCGGAAAGAGGAAGCGGAAATAGAAGTGCTTGGGCACTATCTGCCCGAACAGCTAAGTGACGATGAGATCGAGATAATCGTCCGTGAAATCGCCGATTCTTTGGGCGATGTTTCCCCGGCGGCTTTCGGTAAAGTAATGGGCCAGGCGATGGCGCGGGTGAAAGGAAAAGCGGACGGCAGCCAGGTAAGCGCGATCGTGAAGAAGGTATTGAACGGGTAATATGAGAGAATATATATGTTAAAATAAATTGTAGGCGACCCGTCGACGGGTCGCCTACAATGTATTTTGG
>CAZYKS010000021.1:0-9238 GCA_964648375.1 uncultured Gammaproteobacteria bacterium
CCAATAAACAGCTTAAAGACATACGTGAAATCCGCAAGGTAAGAAAAACGATCGCCCAGGTATTAACATTATTAAATTTAAATAAGACATCTGGTAAACCGACAGCTGGACAAACGGAAAAAAAATAGCATAATTTTCCAATTGTCTGCTTGCGAGATGTTTAGTTTCCGAATTTATGACACAAACTATAAACCAAAACAAACCGGATGAAACGATCAAGCGTAAATTATCCGGAACGGTGGTAGGCGAAAAAATGGATAAAACCATCGTCGTCAGGGTTGACCGGGTAAAACAGCATCCGAAATATAAAAAACGCTATTCCGTAAGCAAACGGTATAAGGTCCATGATGAAAATAAAAAATATAAAGAAGGGGACGTAGTTACATTCGTCGAATGCCGGCCGTTATCTAAGGATAAACGCTGGCGCGTGCTGTATAACGCGAAATAACCGTAGTATCGTTCGCTGGCGCTCACTCGTAGTATCGCTTCTCTCAGTAATTTAAATATTGCCGAGCGAAGCGATCCTACGAACGAAGCGATCCTGCAAGCGAAGCGATCCTGCCAATAAAAATGATACAAGTAGAATCCAGACTAAAAGTAGCCGATAATAGCGGCGCTAAAACCGTAGAATGCATCAAAGTCCTGGGCGGTACCCGGAGGCGCTATGCCGGCGTGGGTGATATCATTACGGTAGCGGTTAAAGAGGCGGCTCCCCACACGCCGATAAAAAAGGGCGACGTAGTCAGGGCGGTAATTGTCAGGACCAAGAAAGAAATCAGGCGCAAAGACGGGACTTATCTCCGTTTCGACGATAATGCTTGCGTGATCATCGATAAAGATAAAAAAGACCCGCGGGCAACCAGAATTTTCGGACCGATCGCGCGCGAGGTCAGACGGCAGGGCTTCATGAAAATCGCGTCCCTGGCGCCGGAAGTCTTGTAAATTTTCGATTTTAGATTTAAGATTTTAGAATTATATTAAATTGATTCGTATATTCGTAATCAATTCGTAATTTGTAGTTTATGAGGTTTAAAAAAGGCGATAAAGTCAAAATTTTAGCGGGAAAAGACCAGGGCAAGACCGGAAAAGTGTTGCAGGTATTTCCGTCCCATAACCGCGTCAGCGTCGAAGGCCGGAATTTGCTGATCAAGCATATGCGCCCGCGGCGCCAGGGAGAACAAGGCCAGCGGATAGAATTCCCGGCTCCGATGAGCGCGAGCAATCTGATGCTGGTCTGCCCGAGATGCGGAAAACCGTCGCGGCTGGGCGTTTCCTATACCGAGATTACGAAAAGCGCCGGTGCTACCACAAATAAAATAAAGAAAAAAAACCGCGTCTGTAAAAAATGTAAAGCGATTATTGATTAATACATGATATAAAATATGAGGTTAAAAGATAAATATAAAAAAGAAATAATTCCGGAGTTGAAAAAGAAATTCAATTATAAGAATAACCTGGCCATACCGAAAGTCGATAAGGTAGTGCTTAATGTCGGTTTCGGAAAACATAATAAGGACAAGGGGTATATCGATAATGTCGTAAACAGCCTGGCGAGAATTACCGGCCAGAAACCCATATTGACCAAGGCGAAAAAATCAGTATCATCTTTCAAAGTGCGCGAAGGCATGATCATCGGCGCCAAAGTCACCCTGAGAGGGCGGCATATGTATGATTTTCTGGAAAAGTTGATAAACGCCACCTTCGCCCGCATTCGGGATTTCCGCGGTATCAGCGATAAGATTGTCGACCTCAGAGGGAATTTATCGGTCGGCTTCAAGGAACATATGGCTTTCCCGGAAATTAAAGTCGACGAAGTGGAAAATGTACACGGGCTGGAAGTTTGTATCACTACCACTGCCAAAACCAGGGAAGAGGGGCTGGAATTATTCCGGTCCATGGGATTTCCGTTTAAAAAATGAGAATAATACGAATGACGCGAATAGGATTTATATAAATCAAATCAGCTGTCAATTCGCAACATTAGCATTATTCGCATTTAATTAGTATTATTATGGCAAGAAAAGCATTAATAGCAAAATCGAAGAGAAATCCGAAATTTTCGACTCGCACTGTCAGGCGTTGTTGGCGCTGCGGCCGCAATCGCGGCTATATGCGGGATTTTAATTTATGCCGGATTTGCTTCCGCGAACTGGCGGAGAAGGGGGAGGTTCCCGGGGTTACCCGCTCCAGCTGGTAATATATGAAGCGAATCTTCGAATGAATGCGAATGACATGAATTGCGAATAATCTATAAAAAATATTGTGTTTGGGACTAACCTGATAGCAAAAAAATGTATCGAGATAAAATCAATATAAGGAAATAAAGTTTTTAAATTATACTCCAATCCTATGAATACAGATCCAATTTCCGACATGTTAACGAGAATAAGAAATGCCTCAGCGGTAAAGAAATATGAGGTTGTTTTACCGATGAGCAAAATTAAGCACGAAATCGCTAAAATTCTGGAGAAAGAAGGCTGGATCCATAAGGTTGAGGTAATTAAACCGGAGATCAAAAAAAATCAACGGTCCGCTTTTAACGAATTGAAGTTAGTTTTGAAATACAAAAAGAGCGGGAAACCGGCTATCACCTCGCTGAAACGGATCAGCCGGCCGGGGCTGAGAATCTATGTCGGCCGGGACAACCTGCCCCGGGTGCTCAATAATTTGGGCATGGCGGTTATTTCCACCCCGCAAGGGCTAATGACCAACAAGGAAGCCGTAAAGAAAGGCGTTGGCGGGGAAGTGATTTGCGAAATATATTAGAATACTAATTATAATGCGGATTAGACGCGAATTATTTTCGCAAATAAAATCGCATCTAAGTTGAATAAAATTTGAATTATATATGTCTAGATTAGGCAAACAACCGATCAAGCTGCCGGCGGGGACGACCGCGAAAAGGGACGGAAACCGGTTAGCCATTACCGGCCCGAAGGGAAACCTGGCTTTAAAGCTGCACGAGCAGATCGATTTGAAATTGGACGATAAGGAAATTACCGTTATGGTTAAAAATCCGGGTGAAAAAAAACAGCGGGCGTTTTGGGGACTTTACCGCAGTTTGATAAATAATATGGTTGCCGGCGTTAACGAAGGCTTCGAAAAGAAGCTGGAAATCCAGGGGGTCGGCTATCGCGCCAGCGTGCAGGGTAAAAATTTAACCCTCAATGTCGGCTATTCGCATCCGGTCATATTCGAACTGCCGGAAGGCATCGGAGCCCAGGTTGAAGGCAGCGTGATTACGGTAAACGGCATCGATAAACAGCTGGTCGGGGAAATCGCCGCCCGCATCAGGAAAATACGCAAACCCGAACCGTATAAAGGCAAGGGGATAAAATACAGCGGGGAAACGATCCGGCGCAAGGCCGGGAAAACCGCAGCTAAGTCTACGCAGTAATAACGGCATTTTAAAGCAAACTATCGAATATGAGCAACCAAAATTCAAAACAACAAAAAAGATCCACCCGCAGACGCAAAATCCGTTCGACGATCACGGGCACGGAAACAAAACCCCGGCTATCGGTCTTCCGTTCCAACACCGGCATGTATTTGCAGCTGATAAACGACGTTAAAGGAGTGACCATGGCCAGCGCCCACAGCCGGGAGATCAAATTAAAACCGCAAAAACCGGACGGAAAAATGAGTCCGGGTCTTATGGTCGGGTTTGAGCTCGGAAAGTCAATCGCGGAAAAAGCCAAGAGCATGAATATTAACGAAATCGTTTTCGACCGGGGTGGCTATCGGTACCACGGCCGGGTAAGAGCCGTTGCCGAAGGCGTCCGGGCGGGCGGATTAAAATTTTAAATTATAATAAGAAGAGATCATATATGAATAATAATCCAACAAACAAGGCCAAAACCGGAGGCAACAGCGGCAATCCGGCGGGAAATGCCAAGCCGGCCCGGCCCGGAAATACCGATAAGAGATTCCCGGCGAGGAGACCGGGCAGGCGCGGTCCGGCCGCGTCCAATAGGCAGGAGGAGTACGAACAGAGGATTCTGGATATCGCCAGGGTAACGAGAGTTATGGCCGGGGGCAAGCGCATGCGCTTCCGCGCCTGTGTCGCTCTCGGTAATAAAAAGGGGAAAGTCGCCATCGGCGTGGCTAAGGGGGCGGATGTAACTATGGCGGTGACCAAGGCAGTCAACCAGGCGAAGAAGAATTTTATCGATATTCCGATTATTAACGATACCATCCCCCACGAGACCCGCTATAAGTTCGGAGCGGCCAAGATCCTGTTTAAGCCGGCGCGCAAAGGCAAGGGCGTAATCGCGGGCGGAGCCGTACGTATCATACTGGAGCTGGCCGGTATCAAGAATATCACCAGTAAAATTTTAGGAACTAACAATAAGGTCAATAACGCCAAATGCGTGATTGAAGCGCTGGCTAATTTAAAAAGGGTAGAACCTAAAAAAGTCGACAAACCGGCCGATGGCGTAACTCCTGCAGCCGGAAGCGTACTTGAAAATAATCCGGTGAAGTCGGAATCAGCCGCCGGATAACCAATCGCAATATGACATTATCACTCCATACAATAAAACCGGCCAAAGGCGCGACCGGAAAACGGAAACGCGTCGGGCGCGGAAACGCGTCGGGCCATGGCACCTATAGCGGCCGCGGCCTTAAAGGCCAGAAATCCCGATCCGGCGTGAGCGGCCTTAAACGCTTGGGGATGAAGCAGGTAACACTCAGGACGCCGAAAAAGCGCGGATTTAAATCGCAAAAACCCAAAAATCAGGTAGTGAATTTAAGCGATGTGAACGAATATTTCAAGGAAGGAGCGACCGTCAACCCGGCGAGTTTAAGCAAACATGGGTTGTTTGACGCGGCTAAAGGGCCGGTTAAGGTATTGGGGAAAGGCGAACTTACGATCAAAAAATTACAATTCCAAAACGTAAAAGTGAGCGAAAGCGCTAAAACGCAAATAGAAAAGATGGACGGAACGATTACCGCCGATTAATTTAGTGATTCTCCCCAAATTTCCAATTTCATATTACTAATCACCTCATTATGTGGGATAAGCTGATACAAATCTGGAAAGCTAAAGACCTCAGGAAAAACATCCTGTTTGTTTTGGGTATGCTCGTAATTTTCCGTTTTGCCGCCCACATTCCGATTCCCGGTGTTAATGCCGAAGCGTTAAAGCAATTATTCGATTCCAACCAGATATTGGGCCTTTTGAATATATTTTCGGGAGGCGGCATGCAGAATTTTTCGATTGTGATGATGGGAGTCGCCCCTTATATCACTTCCTCCATTATTTTCCAGCTCCTGGCCATGATCGTGCCGAAATTGGAAGAGATGCAGAAGGAAGAGGCCGGGCAGCAGAAAATCAATACCTGGACGCGTTGGCTGACGCTGCCGCTGGCGGCCTTGCAGGCGTTCGGCATGATTACCCTGTTAACGCGCTCATCGTCAGCTATCCTCGGCAATATTAGCGCCTTCCAATTCGCCGGGATGATAATCACCATCAGTTCCGGTACCATGTTATTGATGTGGATAGGCGAGCTGATCACGGAGAAAAACGTAGGCAATGGCATTTCACTTTTGATCTTTGCCGGCATTATCGCCCGTTTACCGAGCGTAGTACAGCAAACTATCGTTACCTTCGATCCTTCGCAGCTGTTCGTGGTATTGGGTTTCATTGCGATCGCGCTGGTGACGATAATCGGAGTGGTTATTATCACCGAAGGCCAGCGCAATATCCCGGTCCAGTATGCCAAACAAGTGCGCGGCAACCGCATGTATGGCGGAACCACCACCCATCTGCCCCTGCGGGTGAATATGGCGGGCGTGATCCCGATCATTTTCGCCATATCGGTAGTTTTATTTCCCCCGATGATCGCCCAATTTTTTGTCCAGGCCAAGTCCGCCTGGCTGGCGAATGCGGCTGAATGGACGATCCAGATATTCCAAAATCAGCTTTTTTACGGGATAATTTATTTCCTGCTGGTATTCGCTTTTACCTATTTTTATACCGAGGTCATATTCCATCCCACCCAGATAGCGGAAAATCTGCAGAAACAGGGCGGCTTTATCCCCGGTATCAGGCCGGGACGCCATACCAGCGAATATCTCGCTTACACGACCCATAAGATTATTTTCGTGGGGGCGCTATTTTTAGGCATCATCGCCATCCTTCCCTTGATAATGAGATATTTCACCGGAATCCAGTCGCTCGCGATCGGCGGTACCAGCCTGCTGATCGTGGTAGCGGTGATTATCGAAACCGTAAAACAGATCGAATCGCACTATAAATTATAATTTTAATTATAGAAAGCGGAAAGTCTGATAATATATAACTCCAGTAGCGGAGTTTTTTTGGTTTTATGGGTTTATTATGGTATAATAAATATAGGTTTGACGTAATTTGAAAAAGGGAATTAGGAATTTGGAATGATTACGAGTGTTTAATTTTACCAAATTTCCGATTTCCATTTTGTAATTTTCAAAAATCATGGAGCCGCTAATCAAAGCGAAAAATTTAAATTTCATTTATAATCGGGGAAAAGATAACGAATTCCAGGCGCTTATCAATATTAATTTCGAAATTTTTCCGGAAGAGTTCATCATCATTTTCGGACCGTCGGGATGCGGGAAATCCACCCTCTTAAATGTAATCGCCGGGTTGGAGCAGGTAGACAGCGGCAATATATTTATCCATGGGAAAGAAATGTCGCACATGACCCGGCCGGAATTCGTCGAATATCACCGCGTCGGCATCGGCATGATCTATCAGGCTTACAACCTGATCACTTCGTTAACGGTGCTGCAAAACGTTTCCTTGCCCCAGCTTTTCGTCGAGGTCGGCAGGCGTGCCCGTGAAAAAAAGGGGCATGAACTCCTGAAGCGCTTCGGCATTGACGAGCATGCCCATAAAATCCCTACCGAACTGTCAGGCGGCCAGCAGCAGCGGATCGGGATTGCCCGCTCGATAATCAATAACCCCTATATAATATTAGCCGATGAACCGGTCGGCAACCTCGATTCGACTTCAGCGAAGAATGTCCTGGGGATACTTAAGGATTTGAATGAAAAGGAGAAAAAAACCCTGGTGGTCGTTACCCATAATCCCGAATTTTTGGATTACGGCGACCGTATTATCCACATGAAAGACGGCATGATTACCCGCGAGGTGGTCAATCGGCAGAAATTCCAGAAAAAAATAAGCACTAACGAAGAGATATCCAAACCGCCGACATCGGAGATAGAAAATTTAGTCCGGGCGTACCAGGGCCTTACCCCCGAACAGATTAATATCCTGATCATGCCCTATAAGGCCAAGCTGTTCGCCCACCATTTTATCACCACCCGCAATCTCCAGGAAACCAAGGTTTTCGAAGATACCATGCAGCGCAAGCTGCTGAACACTATAACCCAGGATGAGTTTCAGGATATCCTGAACCGGCCCCAGGAAGAGGGCGGGGTCGGTTTCGATATCCGCAGTGCGGGAAAAATTTCGCGGCGGATCAGCCGGGCGATCAGGATGGCTTATTTCATCTACCGTTCCGGCAGACAGCGGAAGGACGAAACCGGCACGCACGTAAAAATCACCCTGGACGAAAAAGCGGAAAAACTGACGGAATATTTGCAAAAGACCTGTTATTTGAAGTATTATTATAAACTGGACAATATCGCCAAACTGCGGATCAGGCAGGCGGTCCGCGATCGTTTGGCGAAGACGATCGATAAAAAGGATTTTTATAATATCCTGGATATGCCGTTTAAAGACGGCGGCGTCGGGTTGAATTCAAAAACCGCGCGGTCTTTCACGGAAGAGCTGGAATTGATATTGATTCTCGGGTACGGGGTAAGCCAATCGATGCAGATGCCCCATGCCTTCGGTGAAGACGGGGATGACGGACGCGAGCGCCCCCCGTCATTAGCCTCGCCGACCAGCGATTTGCCGCAGCCGGTAATAAACCGGATCGAAGAGGCGGCGGTTAACGGCGGGCGTGATAAAGCGGAAACCGGCGCCGGGGAAAAATCCGAAATTTCCGGACCGGTCCAAACCGCGGTCGGCGGTGATCCGTCCCCGGAAATTAATAACGGACACGCGGCCCCCGATTCCGGTATGGGCGGGGGAAAACCGTAATATAAAAATTATGATCATAACCGATATCTTCAGATTATCAACGCGCATGTTCAAAACCAACCGGTTGCGGACGATTCTTACCATTCTCGGCATCAGTGTCGGCATCGGCACTATTCTATTCCTGGTATCGTTCGGGTATGGGATCCAGCAGGTGATTCTCAGCCAGATTACCACCTCCGATTCACTGTTAAGCCTTGACGTCACTACCGGCGATGCGGACGCCCTGAAACTTGACGAAGCGGCGGCAACCAATATCAAAGCCATTCCCGAAATCGAAAAAATAAGCCCTTTGGTCACGCTTCAGTCGCAAATACATATCGGCGAGGTTACGTCCGAATTATCCGCGAATTTCGCCAATAGCGAATTTTTCAAACTGGAGGGGATAAAACTCAAGCGGGGCGAGATGTATTCCGATGACGGTAGCGATAAGAATAAAGTGCTGATTTCTTCCGCCGCCTTGCAGTTATTCGATCTTTCGGAAGATGATATATTCAATCAGGATATCAAGCTTTCGGTTTACCTGAACGATACTAAGCAGGCTGAAGGTAACTCGCTCGTCCAGGATTCCGTTGATTTCGACAATAATTTTAAAGTAGTCGGGATTATCGATGACGATAATTCGAACTACCTCTACTTGCCCGTAGCCAATGTGTCCGGCTGGGATAATATCAGTTATAGCCGGATAAAGGTAAAAGTCGACAGCCAAGACAACCTCGATATCGCCAGGAACAAGATTATCGATCAGGGCTTTATCGTGAGCGCGCTGTCCGATATCATCCAGCAAGCCAACCAGATATTCGGCGTCGTACAGATCGTATTATCCTTATTCGGCATCGTCGCTTTGATCGTCAGTGCGATCGGGATGTTCAATACTATGACGATCGCGCTTCTGGAAAGAATCCAGGAGATCGGCATCATGAAAGCCCTGGGGGCGACCAACATGGACATTTGGAATATGTTTTTAGGGGAGTCGGTCATTATCGGCTTTATCGGCGGATTGGGCGGTATTATAATCGGCTATCTGGGAGGGCAGATATTCAATTACGGCCTGAATATACTGGCCGGCGCTTTGGGCGGCCAGAAAATAGATCTGTTTTATACGCCCTTCTGGTTTATAGTCCTGATTATGGTTTTTTCCACGGT
>CAZYKS010000022.1:0-4647 GCA_964648375.1 uncultured Gammaproteobacteria bacterium
CCGTCAAAACCAAACATGGATCCCAAAAGTCCGCCGATCAGCAAAACGATAATGATCACGACCGGATTGAGGCCGACGACTTTCTGCATCAATTTCGGCTCGATAATATTGCTTTCGACCAGGTGGATGATGTAATAAAGGATTGCGACAAAGCCGGCCAGGGTCGGAGACACCGTAAATGACAGGATGATCGCCGGAATCGCTGCCAGGATCGCGCCCAAATACGGTACGAATTCGGTCAGGCCGGCGAGTAATGCCAGCACCAGCGCGTACTTTACGTTCAATATTATCAGCCCGAGATAGGTAAGGGAGAAAATGATAGCGGATAAGATCAACTGCCCCCGTAGCCACAGACCGATCTTCTGCTGCATGCGGTTGACCAGGTGCATGATATATACCTGGTGCTGGTCCGGCGCGATCGACCAAATTATTTTTTTCAGTGAATTTTCCTCAGCCAGCATATAAAAAGTTATCACTAAAATCAGTATGAAAGAAAGGATGCTCCCGAAGATGCCGGATACGGTGGTGTATACGCTCCCGGCGAAGTTCTGCAGCCCGGCATCAAGCCCCGTAAGGCTGTTTTTGATATTATCGGCCAGGCCGTATTCGGCCGAATATTCCCGAAGGAATGATATCCCCGATAATAATTTTTCGTAATACATGGGGAAATTATTCGCTAGTTCCTTCACCTGTTCGATTATCGGGGGAATCAGCAGATAAATGACCGTACTGATCACTAAAAATAAAACCAGATAAATCATGATAATGCCGAAGGACCGGGGGATCTTGCGTTTTTGCATCCAATCGACCCATGGATCCAGGGCGCTCGTAAGGATCATAGCCACGAACAGGATCATCAAAAGATCGCGGATAACATATAAAAAATAAAACAAAATGAAAATCATGATTATCTTAAATACCGTCATGGCGGTAATATTCACGTAAATCGGCTGTTTAGAATTTTCCATATACGTTTACCGAACTTAAGAAAGTTTTATAATAAGGCTAATTTAAAACGTAAGCTCTGCCTTTTGGGATTGTTAACCCGCGAATCTACCCCGATTAAATCGGGGTGGGTATACTAGTTTATGGCAACCATCCGGTCATTTTACCTCGGCGTAGTAAAAAATACTTTGTTAGTAACTTCAGTTATTTATTTCTTCCGCGCCCGCCACCCGGCCTAAAATATCCTCCGCTGTGATCAAATAACTGCCGGCCGCGCCGGAAGGGCCGGCTTTCAGTTCCGCGCCGTACTTCCGGATAAATTCCGACAATTGCTTGCGGCCGGGAACGGGCGGTTCCGGCTGGGACGCGAATTCGGAAGCGGGAAAAAACATTTTTTCGACCAGGCCCGCCTGGGCATAAAAAATCTTATCGTTTACGCCGGCGATCGCCTCGGCGAGACGGGGCTGGTACCGCGCCAGCAAGACCGAACCCGACAGCGCCAATACCGCGATTGCGGCAAGGGCGGTTGCGTAAGCCCGGTCCGAAAACCCCGGGACTGTCTTATTCCCGGCTTCATCAGATTTATCGGAGACAAAAAAAGCGGCCTGCTTAAGCCGTAACCTTATTCCCCGCCTCCAGCCGGGTTTATTTTTATTGATGGCCTGCGCCGCCAGTTTAAACTCAGCCACCGCCTGGTTAAATCCTTTAGCGGCGATCTCCATCCATTCACTTATGATTCCCTCTTCCGGATCAATCATTTCCGGCCTATCCATATCATCTGTAATATGGTTTTCCAGCGCTGTCCGCAAATCCGAATGGTTATGCGTTATCTTATATACGTAGGCCCGCATCTTCTCGCTCAACAACCCGGGTTCGGTTTTACTGATCGCGGCCAGGCTCCGGTTAAGGAGCTCCCGCGAACTATAAAACCGGCCGTGTATCCTGACCGCTGATAGCTTGCCGGCTTGCGCCAGTTTATTCAAATTCGCCGGGCTGAATCCGAGTTCTCCGGCCAGCACCGACAATAGGATTATTTTTTTGTCTTTCTCATGATCCTGAAAATGCATGGGGAATGGCTATATTAAAAAATCCTGTATAACTTTACGGCTTAATTTAATTGAGGATGACTAAGTTATATAAACATGTTATGGATTATGGGTAAATTTACCAACCTACTTGCCTAAGTTACTAATTAACTAAGCAACTAGGTAACTATTTAACTACTCCATATTATACCACATTTTACCGGCAAATGAAATATAACTTGCACAATTCGTTTATTTCTGTTAATATTACAATGTTAGTCTGGTAAGACTCAAAATTATAACGATAATAATATTTAACCTTAGAATAAATTCACGTTATTAATTTGCGTTTTTTTGGCGAATTATTGGCGTAAAATAGCATACTATTTTATGAAAAAAGATATCCACCCCACTTATTACCCGGACGCGAAAGTGATCTGTGCCTGCGGTAATACCTTCGTTACCGGTTCGACCCAGAAAGAACTTAAGATCGAGCTCTGTTCAGCTTGCCATCCTTTTTATACGGGTAAGCAGAAACTGGTCGATACTGCCCGGCGGGTAGAAAAGTTCGAAGCCCGGGTAGCGGCCAAACAAGAGGTAGCGAAAACCCGCAAAGGCAAAAAGGTTAAGCGGGCCGCTAAAGCGCAAAAGGCTGAAATGAAAGCGAAAGCCGAAACGAAACCCAAAGACAAGAAATAACGATGCAAAAACGGCTATTTTATGAATTGGCATGATTGTCATGCTAAATTATAAAATAGCCGTTTTGTAATATAAATTGGGATAATCGAAAATCGATTATTTATGGAAATTGAAGATTGTGTATTTTTCTTATTAATTACAACGTAATAATTTATGTACGAAGACATCCTAAAACGTTTCCGGGAGTTGGAAATGCGGCTTTCCCAGTCCGGAATCGCCAATGATCCGATGAAGCTGATCGCCGTATCCCGCGAACATGCGGAACTTAAAGAGGCGGCCGCTTTGATAGTGGAACTTAAAAAAATTGAAAAACAGCTGGCTGACAACCGCGAAATCCTGGACAGTGAAATGGACGACGAACTAAAGGCGATTGCCAAAGAAGAACTGGCCGGACTCGAAGCCCGGGCTAAAGACTTAAAAAAGCGGATCGAAACGGAATTGAACCCGCCTAACCCGAATGATAAAAAAAACGTGATTATGGAGATCCGGGCCGGCACCGGCGGTGACGAATCCGCCCTGTTCGCGGCTGACCTGTTCCGGATGTATTCCCGCTACAGCGAGAAGCAGGGCTGGAAAACCGAAATTTATAATTCCAGCCGGATCGGCATCGGCGGCTTCAAGGAAATCATTTTTTCCGTCCAGGGCAAAGACGTTTATAAATACCTGAAATACGAAGCCGGCACCCACCGGGTGCAGCGCATCCCGGAAACGGAGAAATCCGGGCGCATCCATACCTCCGCCGCCACCGTGGCGATCATGCCCGAAGCCGAGGAGGTCGATATCGAGGTTAAGCCCGAGGACCTGCGGATCGACACTTACGCCGCTTCCGGCCCGGGCGGCCAGAAGGTCAATACCACTAACTCGGCCGTGCGCATCACCCACTTGCCGACGAACCTGACGGTCCAGTGCCAGGACCAGAAATCCCAGCACCAGAACAAGGAAAAAGCCATGCAAATCCTGCGCTCCCGCCTGATGGCGCATATCGAAGAAGAAAAGCAGAAAAAAGAAGCGGCGGACAGAAAACAGCAGATCGGTTCCGGTGACCGCTCGGAAAAGATCCGCACCTATAACTACCCCCAGGACCGGATCACTGACCACCGCATAAAAAAATCCTGGAGCAACATGATGGCCATACTTGACGGAGGCCTTGACGATATCATCATGTCGCTCCAGGAAAAGGTAGAAAAATAATCCCTGAATTTATTATTGAAACTTCTTTTATATACCCGTACAAAAATGAAGCAGCTGATAAAACCGCTTTTCTTCTCCGGACTTGGCATTTATCAATAAGAGTTTGTCGCTGGCATTGGAAAAATTCAAAATATAACATAATTCGTCGATTACCCTTTGCAAATACGGTATTCTTACTAATGCGTTCGCACACTTAAAGTCGGTTATGAGATCGTTTAGCCTGGACCAATCCGTATCCGGAGCCCATATAATACGACTTTTATCATCTTCATTTAAATTGATTAATCTTTCTCTGTCCGCTACCGGTACGCTTAAGCCAAGCTGGAAAACTAGAGTCTGCCGTTTAGCCTCGTTCACGATATTGAAAAGTTCCGCGGTTTTTTCTTCTTTGACCATAAGCACGAATTTCGCCGTTTCTCTCAATACGACCATGATCGTGCCCGGCATAAAATACTTGTCGCCCATTTTCTTTACCTCCTGAGAATATGAATGTCGAACAAATAAAAAAAGAAGCTTGTCAAAGATCGAAGCTCCCCCCTCTTGAAGTTGAGCTTATCTTAGCATATGCACTTCGTAAGTCAAGGGAATTCGTACTCACCCATCCGGAAAAAAATTTAACCCGGACCCAAATTTCGAATTTCAAATTACAAGTTTCCCGCCGCCTCAAAGGCTTGCCCATCGCCTATATCACCGGACAAAAACATTTCTACGGACTGGATTTTAAGGTAACGAATAGCGTCCTTATCCCCCGCCCCGAAACCGAACTGATGGTAGATGAGGCCCTGGC
>CAZYKS010000022.1:4747-8952 GCA_964648375.1 uncultured Gammaproteobacteria bacterium
GTGCCGATCGTTCTGAGTTTCAGGCGCAGTTTTTCGTCGATCACCTCCATATCGGTATATTCGACCGCCACGTTCTTCGCTGCTATCGGCAGGCCGAGGGCGTCCTGGTGGGGCCGGCCATTCAAAAATCTTTGATAAGTATTGCCGGCAGGGTCGTATTCCCAGCTAACGCCGAATTCGGGGATCATAATCGCACTGCTCGAAGCCGGCCTCTTGTCCGCCGGCAGGTCGTCCTTGAACCGCCAATAAAAATAATCGCCGGCGCTAAGGCTATGGTCCTGCTCGAACCGGTTAAGGTTATCGGTTGAGGTCATTACGTTGTGCGGGGCGCTGCGGTCGCTCGCGCGCCAGAAATAGCCGCCCTGGTAAAATTCGTTCATATCGAGCACATTGGCGCCCGTTACCTGGGCCAGCGCCTCCGGACTGCCGCCGCAATGGGAATAGACCGCTGATAATTCGCTGGCCCAGTCGATAAAGTAAGGGCGGGCGCTCCTTACCGGCCCGATCCGGTCAACGGCGGTATCGGCCGTATAAACGGCCATATAGCGGGTAATCCCCCCTTCCACCGGCGCCTCGTAAACGAGCTGGGCTTCAGCCAGGCCGGTTTGCGGGTAGGCGTCGGGATGGTTGTCGATCATAACCGCTACCGGCGGCAAATTGTCCTTGCCGCTTTCGACATAAACGCCGTCAAGCACCCGGCGCACATTATTCTGATTCGATCGGATAGTATCTCCCTGTCCGCCGATGCCCCTGCCCATAACAGGCAGTTTCTTCAATAAGCCGCTTCCCGGGCCGCTATAGCCTCCATAAAAATTTACGACCACCGCGTAAGTAACCACGCTCAGTATCACTACTAACGGCAGAAATATAAAAACCAGAAATACCCAAACCTTGCTGGCCGGTGAAGTGACGGCTAAATTCTGTGTATCTCCGGTTTTTTTCGATGTCCCGTTGCCGAAGGTTTCGCCTTGACCGGTCTCGTTAAGCTCGCTTTTATCCGCTGGCTCAGTATTCTCCATGTATAAATATTAATTATTATTTATCTTTAATAATCATAAAACCTACGCCCCTGCTGTTTAACCCCAACCAGTATTCGCTGATATTCAATGCTTGAATTCTACAAATACATTTCTATCCAGTCCCCTCTCTCTCACGGGAGAGGGACAGTGTGAGGGTGTGAGGAGCGGCTTAAACGCGGGTATTAATATAATAAGTAACCAGCGCCAAAATCGACCTCACCCCAACCCTCTCCTGGCCAGGAGAGGGGGTCAATTACAAATATCTTTTTTTGTGGTTACGGTAAAGGTAAAACCGTTTCCAGTCTCACCCCGGCAACGCCGGGGTGGTTTACCTTTAAATACAACAAATTACTAAAATACTAATCAAAAATTTTTATTTGATTATTGATAATTTATTGATAATTGATTATCTCAAATCGCCCGGGATTATTACCCTGTTACCGCAAACTCCAACAGCCGCAAGCAACCCCCTGGCGACCTCAGGCAACCTTTTCCAATCTCTTTGGAATTATTCCTTCTTGCCTTCCTCTTTCTTATCCCCGCCTTCGCCGTCCTTCTGCGCTTTCGGCGTTTCGCCTTCCGCCGCCGCTTCTTCGGCGCCTTCTTCCTCCTTAACCTCTTTTTCCGCCCGGGGCGCAGATACGCCGATCAACACGTCGTCGGCGTCCCCGATATATTCGACCCCTTCCGGCAGCTCGATATCACCGGCCCGGATAACATCGCTAAAATCCTTAAGACTGTCGATATTGATTTCTACTTCATGGATCAGTTCGCCCGGCAGGCATTCGATCCTGAGATAATCCTTGGTTTTTACCAGGGTCCCTCCCTGTTCCTTAACCGCGGCCGATTCGCCTTTAAGTATCAGCGGGATTTCCACCGTAATTTTTTTATCCATGTCGATCCGGGAAAAATCGATATGGATAATCGAATCCCTGACTACGTCCTTCTGCAGGTCCTTGATGATGATTTTCACCGGCTGCTGATCGTCGATCACGAGGTCGATCAGGCTCGATTCGCCCGCCTTTTCCCAAATTTTATCGAAATCGACGCTCTTGACTTTCAGATTCTCGTTCTTTTTGCCCGACCCGTATAAAACCGCCGGAACGAAACCCGTTGCCCTGATTTTTGCCGGCTTCTCCCCGCTTGTGCGTGATTGCGCTTTTAAGGTAATTGATTTTGTCATGTTATTTAGTGCCTATGCATCTAGACCCCATAAATATTCTAGATAATAAGGATATTTTAATTAAATTTTAGACTTTAACCACTTATATTTTTCGGTAATATTAAGTAAAAATTAATAATCAATAGCTCATCCTTGACCTCACGATGACGCTTTCCGCGATCCCGACCATAATCAGGCTCGATAAGATCGAACTGCCGCCGTAGCTGACGAACGGCAGGGATATCCCGATTACGGGGAGTAACCCGATATTCATTCCAATATTAATAAACATTTCGATAAAAATCAAGGTCGCGGAGCCGATAATGAAATATATGCCGAAATCGTTTTTTATTTCGGCCAGCGCCTTAAACAGCCGGATAAAGATTACGGTAAAGAAAAACAGGACCAGCCCTACCCCGAAAAACCCCAATTCTTCCGCGATTACCGCGAAAATAAAGTCATTTTGGGATTCCGGCAGGAATTTGAGCTGGGACTGCGATCCGAACCCGATGCCGCGGCCGAAATATCTCCCGGACCCGACGGCGATAATGGCTTGGTTGATGTTATACCCCTGGTCGAGCGGATCGGCGGTCGGATTGAAAAATGTCATAATCCTCTCTTTTTGGTAGGTTTTGAAAAAAAAGAGCCAGCCGCCGCCGGCCGTGAGCGCGATTACCAGACCGATAACAACGAAATACTTTTTGTTGATGCCGGCCGATAACAGCATCGCCGCCCATAGCAGGAATAACAGCATCGCGGAACCGAAATCGGGCTGCATAATCACGAGGAATATGAAGAGCAAACTGCCGGTGCCGGAAATGATCAAATGCCTGACCGGATTGGTTTTTATGGTTTTAGCGGAAAAGTATTTGGCTAAAAAAATAATCAGCGCGATTTTAATGAACTCGACCGGCTGGATCGTCAGGCCGCCGAGAGAAAACCAGCCGCGGGTCCCCCTGATCGTTACCCCGAAAAATAAAAGTCCGACTAAAAGTAATAAGCCGATAAGGAAAAAATAATTGCCCAGGCTCGACAAGGCGGAATAATCGAAATAGCTGAAAGCGAATAGTAGCACGATCCCGACCGCAACGAATATCAGCTGCTTTTTGAAATTAAGCAAATCCACCGTATCCTGCCCCAAAGCGATCGAATAGATTTCGACCAATCCGAAGACTACCAGAAGTAAAACGGCCGATAATAAAATCCAGTCGAAATGCCTAAGGTTCTGTAATAGCCGGTTGAACATAAAATGATATTAATAAAAGCCTAAAGCCTAAATCCTAAATGAACATTAATTACCAAATGATAAAATCAAAACTCAAATTCGTAACATTTGGGGATTAAATTTGAATTCCTGCCGGCAGGCAGGTGTTTAGGATTCAGAGTTTAGGGCTTAGGATTCCTATTATTTATACGCAATTCGCTACTGTGCCCGCCGTCAGTATCGGTAAAAAGCGAGCAACTGGCCGTTATTTTTGCGTCCCGGTCCCCCCCTGCGGCGATATATAATTCGCCGGATCCATGATATTGACGTCGGGGAATACCTCGACCGTATCGATTTTACCGAAGCGGCCGGGCCAGCTGATCGAGACATCGCGGGATGTCTGGGAAAGGAAATCGTCCAACGTATATTTATTCACTCCGACAATGGCGCCGCGCTGGTACAATAAGATCGTAAAACCGGCGCTCCAGAAGCTATAGGCGGAATTGTTCGTCGCCCTGAATTCAAGATTGTTCAGTTTTACCTGGTCGGTATTGGCCGTGTCAACGGCCGGATTGAAGCTCGTGTCTTCGATGCTGATCGCGAGCCGCTCCTTTTGGAAGGCGCTTACATCCGCGATAGCGTGGGGGTCGATGCGATGCCAGCTGATCGATGTTAATTTGAACTGGGCATTCGCCGGGTTGCTGTCCACCGTGCGTGCCAGCGCCGCAACGTATTTGGTTTCGCCTGGCAGGATAAAACCCGACTCATCGGCGACTTCCCGGCCGCCGGCGTAAAAGGCGAAATTGAAATCGGCCCAGTG
>CAZYKS010000023.1:0-8744 GCA_964648375.1 uncultured Gammaproteobacteria bacterium
ACTGGCCCCGGGTATTATTGGCAACCGTTACTTTTAAAGAGATTGGCGGAAATACCGAAATCACTTTGCGGCACGCGGGCATTCCGGCCGGAGAGAACCGGGAAGGCGCCTATCGGGGCTGGAACCAGTCCCTGGACAAGCTGGCAGCCAGTTTGAAGTAGCAATAAAGAAGCCTCCATATCTCTAAACGCAAGAGTTTTTTGATTTCGTGCGAATTTAGCTGAGTAATTTTTTTCGAGGAACCTGTCCGCCTAGGTTGTCGATTTCATCTCAAGTAATTCCTAACGTCCTAACGGGAGTGGGGTTAAGCATTGAGGGAGGTTTTTTGTAAGCCATAATTCTAATAATTTTCTAACTATTTATTGCTACTATTTAAAAATAATTTTAAGACTCATGCTTTTTAAAATCTAATCCCGCGTGCTGCCTAATCCATTCAATTTTAACAAAAACGCATGCAGCAGATGACATTGCCGCTTACCTGCGCTACCGTACGCGAGCGGCCGATCCCCGCAAAATTCACGTTGCCCTTAAGATGGAAGGCGGTTTTTATTTTCCTGATACTTTACGCTTTAGTCGCGAGCGCGATAATATACGGTAAGATAAGCGGGACCAGCGCCGAAACCGCTCCGCTCCCGACCCCGGCAGCGAATACCGCCGCGTCCGTTTCCGCGGACGCTGAGTCTCCGGCGGCCGGAACGGCGCAGGTAACGATGACCGCTACCGTACCGGGCTGGTACGAAACTGCCAGGATCGATAATACCAACCTCCTGGTAAAGACGAATATGCGGGTCTGGGTGAACGGCCGCGAATTTATCCGTTGCGACCAGGGCGCCGGGCAGGCTGTTGACCAGTCTTTACTTGATTTATAACTATTTCAGTTAAATTATGAAACCCGCCCAGTCGGTAACCGGGCGGGTTTTTTATGCTATAATTTAAAGAGTATGAATAAAACCGATAAATTATTAAAAATAGTCTTAGCCGGCCTGGCCGGGGGACTGGTCTTCGGCCTAATCCTGGCCGTGGTCTTTACCGGCTACGGCGGCAATCACTGCGACCAGCCGCCGGTCGCGACCTGCGAATGCTTCTGCTGCCACTTATTCGGTCTCAGGGGCTTCGAAGCCTGCGGCCGTTTCGGTCTGTATGCCGGCTTGGCGCTTGGCGGGATTCTCGGTGCCGGAGCCGCCTGGTTGTATACTGGTAAAAAGGACCAATAAATTGAATTTATTAAAAATACAAACCACTCTGCCGAGGAGCGGTTTTTATTATAAAATAAAAAAGGGCAGCCGTTGATCGGTTGCCCTTTAATTATGGAAAGATCGTTTAAAATTTAAGCAGGGCGCTTATTATTCCTGCCCGGTCCAGTAATACTCGGAAAAATCGATTTTATTATTAACATCATTATCCGGGAAAAACATTAGTCGTTGCTGCCGCTTAAACGCGAATAGCTCTCCCAAATATTTATAATTCAGCGGATCGAGCTCTCCGTTTTCGTTGCAGGGGTACCTTACGATCCTGGCCGAGTCGATGTGCGCTTTTTTAGCGGTTAAGATGAAATAGGATTGCCGGACAGGCGTATATTCCTGCTGGCTGCAATTTTCATCAACCTGGCTTTTATATAACCTGAGCTCGCCTTCGTTCGGAAGACCGGAGCGCGAAATAATGCGCACTGTCAAAAGCGCGGCACGCAGGCGGGGAAGACCTGTAAAAAGATAGCGCTTATTAAATTCACTCAGGGTCGCCTGGGTATCGCTCAATCCGGTTGTATCCGTTATCTCCGGCCCTTTTACCAGATCGCCTAAAATATTATAATCGTGCTGTACCTCTTCCGGGGTGGCTTTACGGTAAACCATGTCGTTGCGGGCGTAAACGAATACATCGGCGGGCTTGCGGGCGGCGTATTGCCCGATACTGTTCGCGCCTAAGAATGAAGTCCAGTAGGTGCCGCTAATAAGGCTAAAGGCGTGATCGGCTTCGTCATTGGTTTGGAAATATTCGTCCAAATTGAAATAAGGGGGAATGGCGGCGATGGTTAGAAGCGAATTAGCGGCCAGGTTAACGGTGTCGCGGAATAATCCGGTAATAAACGAATGCGGATCGGTCCTGTTTATCCGGATAAATTTATTATTCATTATTTCACCTCGCTTTATATAAATTTATGAAAAGATCGTTATCGGTTTAATTGATATTAAAATTTATAATATTTCCCGGTATTAGTCAAGCGCGGTTCCGCCTCTCACCCCTTGGCGGGAATAGTAAAGAGCTATAATTATATCAATCACTATTGATATAATTTTTTGTTTATGCTAATATATTGGATATAAATAAAATAATATTTTTATATGGCAAAACATGATAATACCCTCAAGCGTTTGATTGGAGACCTGGAAATTCTGGGGGACGAGAACCGCCTGCGGATCATGGCCTTGCTTAAGGAGTATAAGGAGATTTGCGTGTGCGAGATCTATGAAGCCCTGGATTTGCCGCAAAACCTGGTCTCCTACCACCTGGGTAAGCTGAAGGACGCCGGGTTCGTGGAGGCGCGCAAACAGGGGGCGAAAGTGATATATTCTTCGAAACGGCATCGGATCAGGGCTTTGCGTGAACATATTGATAATTTAATCATTAATTAAATAACTATGACTATCGAAGTAATGGGGTCGGGCTGCCCCAACTGTAAACAGCTCTATGAAACCACTAAAAAAATCGCGACTGAGATGGAGGTCGGCGCCGATGTCGCCTACGTCACCGACGTCGAAAAAATGGCCGGACTCGGGGTAATGGCCAGTCCGGTGCTCGTAATCGACGGCCAGCCGGTTTTAAGCGGCGCCGGACACAGCGAGGAAGAAGTTAAGAACGCGATCCGCGCCCATGCCGATAATCAGGCCGAAGCCGAAGGCGACGGAAGCTGCGGTTGTTGCTGTTGTTAGTGTAAAACTTATGGATATCTTTTACCCCCTAGAACTATTATCCCACTGGCTTATATATAGCCTGCTATCGCTGCCTGTTGGCGCCCTGGCCGGAGCGCTGGATTTTTTTATTTACGACTCATTAAAGATTTTCGTTCTGATCGTCGTAATTACCCATTTTATGGGCCTGATCCGCTACTATTTACCGGTGGAAAAACTGCGCGACTTTTTGGCCTCGCATAAATTATTCGGGGCGGATTATTTTCTGGCGACCGTGTTCGGCGCGATTACGCCTTTTTGCTCCTGTTCTTCGATACCGTTATTCATCGGTTTTATGGAAGCGGGGATCCCTTTAGGGGTGACGTTCGCGTTCCTGATCACTTCGCCCCTGGTTAACGAGATCGCGATCGGCCTCTTTATCGGCATGTTCGGGGTGAAGATTACCGTTACTTATTTACTCGCAGGGATGGTAATCGGCATGGCCGGCGGGTTTATCCTCGGCCGTTTGCATATGGAAAAGTACGTGGCCGAGTTCGTGCGCAAGCTGGAAAAGCGTCCGACCGGCGCCCCGGAGGCCGTAAACGCTCCCGGCTCGAAAATGGTTCAGACAGTGGCGCGCGAGGCCTGGGGCATAACCGCGAAGATCATGCCTTATGTTATAGGGGGAGTGGCGCTCGGCGCGGCCATCCACGGCTACGTGCCCCAGGGTTTTTTCGAAAGCTATTTGCGCGCGGCCGGCTTCTGGGGCGTGCCCTTAGCCGTGGTCCTGGCCGTGCCGCTCTACGCGAACGCGAGCGGGGCGATCCCGATCGTCCAGGCCCTGATCGCCAAGGGCGTGCCCCTCGGTACCGGCCTGGCTTTTATGATGGCGGTCGTCGGCTTATCCCTGCCGGAAGCGCTGATATTAAAAAAGGTACTGAAGTGGCAGCTGTTAGCCGCGTTCTTCGCCGTGGTCACGGCCGGGATCATCATTATCGGCTATGTCTATAACTGGGTATGAGCCGGACGCGGGATAGAAGGGGAGCGGACGCCGGGTTTGTTAAAACTCGGCGGTTTTTGTTATAATAAATATATGAAATTCCTGAAAGTAATAATCATATTGGTTATCCTGGGTGCGGCCGGCTTCTGGGGCTACCGGTATTGGAGCCGGATCGATGCCGGCCGTCCCGGCGTACAGCCGGCCGGCAAAAGGGAAAAATCCGTGAACCTGCTCCCGGCGGCGGACCCGGGCGCGCAGGCGCTACAGGAGCAAACCGACCGTTATAACCAGTGCCTGAACCAGGCCTATCGCGACTACCAGGCGCGCTATAGCGAGGAATGCGGCCAGGTCGTAATCGACGGCGAGTGCCGCCTCAATCAGCAGCAACTGTCCGATATCCAGAGTTATTATGTCTACGATAAGACTGCCTGCGAAAAACTGAAACCTTAATAATATATAGCTTCTTTGAGAATCTTGTGGGTTAAAGACAGGCTTTTCATATAGTCCCTTCTCCTGGGCAGGAGAAGGACAGGATGAGGTTGATAAGTTTGGCTATTGATCGGGAATAAAACCTCTTGAAAAATTTTTTTAAAGGATTAGATATTAAGAGTTATAGCCGTCCTTACCCCCCTCACTCTGTCTCTCTCCCGTCCGGGAGAGAGGACTTGTCGGATACGCCTTATTTACAATTTAAACATAAAAATAATTAATCTACTAAAACCTTTGAATAATCAAATTATAACTAATATGGAAAAGATCGAACAATCCACTTACGGCTGCCGTAAAGCATTATCGCTGCCGTTTCCGGAGGCGGTGGCCCGCATCCGGGCGGCGCTTAAGGAGGAAGGTTTCGGGATATTAACCGAGATCGACGTAGCTAAAACCATGAAAGAAAAACTGGACGCGGATTTTCCCGCCTATTTGATCCTCGGGGCCTGTCATCCGAAGCTGGCGTATTCCGCTTTACGGGCAGAGCGCGAGATCGGGCTGATGCTGCCCTGCAACGTAATCGTATATGAAGATGACGGCCGCGTAATCGTTTCCGCAATCCGTCCGGCAGCGGCCATGGCCGGAATCGCCAATGATCGCCTGAAAGCGATCGCAAACCAAGTCGAAACCAAATTAATAATCGTAATCGAGAGCATTTGAGATATAAAAAATCAGTATTTTTATCATGATTAAAATACTGATTTTTATATTGATGGATTTTTATGCAGGCGCGGAGTCGACGGCTTGCCTGCATTAAAATCCTCATCCTTTCGCCACCACGAGTCCCCAGACCTCGCGGGCGCCGCCGGCCTTCAGAACCCGGGCGCATTCGTTTAAAGTCGAGCCGGTGGTAGTGACGTCGTCGACCAGGATCAGGCTGCGCCCGGAAAGCGGATCGCCCTGCCAGCGGAAACAATCCTTGATATTCGATTTACGCCGGGCTTCGCTCAGGCGGGCTTGCGGCGGTTTATGTTTGATCCGGACCAGGCCGGGCTCGATGCCGATACCGAGCCGGTACGCTATGGCTGCGGCTAAGGGTTCGGATTGGTTATAGCCGCGCCAGCGCCAGCGGCGCTTATGGAGCGGTACGGGTATGAGAGCCGCGTCTTTCAGCCGGCTGAAAATCGCGGGCGAACGGGTAAGATCGGAAATTTTTCTCCAATCCGGGCCGGTATTCAGGTCTAAGGAGGTCAGGCGCGCCGACTTTACCAGGTTCAAGAGAAAACGCGACAGATACTCCCCTAAAACCGGGCCTAGATCTCTGATAAAACGGTATTTATACAGCTTAATCGCCTGCGAGAGCAGCTGGCTGTCATAATCCCCGGCGATCCAGACCCCGTTAAGGCTGAAACCCTTGGCACAGCGGGGGCAGAATTCACCGTATCTATTTTCCGATTTACACCCCAGACAATATTGCCGTTCCTTTAATTTCAGCGCCCGCAAACAGCGCCGGCACAGCCATTCGCCCTCAGCCCCGCAGCCGATGCACTCTATCGGGAAGACCAGATCAATAAAAAACTTTAGTAAATTTTTTACATTTTTCATGCTGCAGTAAGGATGATTCCTTTAAATATAAAAAAAGGTAATTCGTAATTAGTAATTGGTAATTTGGATTTCGGGTTAGCGCATCAATCAGTTTCCAAATTACTAATTTCAAATTACGAATTACCGTAGTTTATTTCAATTTAATCTGCTCCAAATTACCGGTATTGTTGTCGATAAAATAAAGGTAATAGCCGTTGTCGGAGAGCATCAGATCGCTCATCGAGACTTGCGCGTCGGGAATGGCGATCAGTTTCTTGACGCCGGTTCGAGTGTCGATCTGGTAGAGCTTGTCGCTCGTGCCTTTCGCCAGGTCGGGGAAGAGCCCCGCCCCTTCCGGCAGGCTGTCCGGCACCGCGCAGAAAATTTCCGTGGCGCCCGCGTACGCGCATTTGTCCGCCCAGGTTTCGATATTGAGGTTCTTGCGGCCGCTGCCGATCGTGTCCCCCTGGGCGTTGGCGATCCAGAGGGTCGGTTTCATATCACTGTCGGTCGAATAGACGCTATAGAGCATCTGCCCTCCCTGGGGTGCCCACTGGTATTGGAAGCCGCGCCCTTCGATCGTCATCGATTTGAAGTTTTCGCTGTTGAGGCCGACGAAATAGACGTCCTGGCGGTTAAGGTCGACCCCTTCGGTATACATCGCGACCGACTGCTTGTTGGGCGACCAGGACGGATAAACGGTGTCGTCCTTATCGCCGAGGGCCGCGACCGGGCGGGCCTGGGAGCCGTCCGCGTTCGAAACCGCCAGCCAGCGGTTATCCGGGTCCTGGCCGATGCTCTTCATCACGATCTGGCCGCCGTCAGGGGAAAAAGCGAAATCTTTCCAGTGGTTCGGCAGGGTCGCCTGCGTGTCGGTATTGAAGTCGTAGACGATATTGGCGCCGTCGGGGTATTCCAGGATGGCTTTATTTTTATCGGGGGACCAGGTAACATTGTCGACGTCATGGAAAACCTGGTCTGAGAGTAGCGTGGCCTGGCCGTTCTTATCGATCGAATAAAATTTTCCGTCCTCGGAATTATAAAATTGCAGATTGGCGCCGTCCGCGCCCATAGTAGTGCCCAGGCTGGGCAGGGTATTCAGGACCTTAGTTTGGGTCAGGCCTCCCTGGGCTACGGAACTGGTTAGCGACTGCGGGGCATTGCCCTGCTCCGGCTGGAGATTTCCCTCAGAGCCGGGAACGACTACCTGGCCCGGACCGACCTGGGCCGTCGGCAGAGTTCCGGGCGTCGTGGTGGCCGGAGTGAGAGTACCGGGAGCGGCCGGAGGGGAGATTACCGGCCGAAAAAAGAATAAATAGATGAAATAGCCGATAATCAGGGTAATTGCCAGGAGCCCGGTTATTAGTAATATTATTTTATATTTTAGAAAAAAATTCCGCATAAAGGAAATTTTGTTTAATCGGATGTTTTATGGTATAATTAAAATTGAAAATCGGTAAATGTTAAAAACTTCATATACTTAATTATATAATAAATATACTGATTGGTCAAAACCTTTAATCATCGTAAATTCCCTACGAATCAACGAATCCTTTCACGAATATCACGAATATGTTTAAATCGTCACCTGCCTTAACTACACTTAATTCATTCTGATAAAATTCGTAAATTCGTGAGAAGATTCGTTGATTCGTAGGTAATCGGGCTTAAATCAGAAAAATTTAATATAATTCTATGGGAATATTTTCTTCGGAACAAAGCTTCCTGGGCATCGACCTCGGGGACTCCAGCATAAAGATTGTTGAACTCGCAAAAAGCGGAAACGACATCAGGTTGTTGTCATATGGCTTTAGCGAAAACAGCGGCAGTAAATACAAGAATTATTGGCAGGAAGAACCCCGGCGGGCGGCTTATGTGATCAATAAAGTGTGCGATGAAGCGGGCGTTAAATCCCGGAATGCCATTTCCGCCCTGCCGACATATTCGGTGTTTTCGTCCGTATTGAACCTGGCGAATGTTCCGGAAAAGGAAATCGATTCCGCCGTCCATTGGGAGGCGAAAAAGGTTATTCCCCTGCCTTTGGACGAGATGATCCTGGACTGGCGCAAGATCGAAGGCGGCAACGTTTCCGGAAAAAGCGCGAAAAATATCAAAATTCTTCTGACCGGGGCCCCGAAAACGCTGGTAAAAAAATATATCAATATTTTTAAGGAAGCTAGGGTGAGCCTACTGAGCCTGGAAACCGAAACTTTTTCCCTGATCCGGTCGCTGGTAGGCAACGATAAATCGGTCATCATGCTGGTCGAACTGGGGGCCAGCACCACCGATATCTGTATTATCGACAAAGGCATCCCGATGCTCAACCGCAGCATCGATGTCGGGGGGACGACGATTACCAAGGCGTTGTCGAATAACCTGAATGTCGACCTGGAAAAAGCCGAGCAGTTCAAATACGATCTGGGCATTACCAGCCTGGATTCGCAGGAAAACGTAGTGCCGAAGACTATCATCGAAACGGTCAACCCGGTCATAAACGAAATCAAATATTCGATCAACCTGTACCAGAATAAGAATAATACCAAGGTGGAAAAAATCATTTTGTCCGGAGGCGCCGCTTTGCTTATGAATTTTTCCAATTACCTTTCGAAATTACTCGATATTAACGTTATTATCGGCGATCCCTGGGCCCGTATCAGTTATCCGGAAGAGCTGAAACCGGTATTGAGCGAGATCGGGCCGCGCATATCGGTCGCGGTCGGGCTGGCTTTAAGGGAGATCGAATAAAGAAGGGGCAGAAGGCACGAGAGGGCGGCAGAATGGAAGAGGGGGTAAAATATTTAGATATTTAGATATTTAATAAAGAATATATAATATAATCAATAGTT
>CAZYKS010000024.1:0-8714 GCA_964648375.1 uncultured Gammaproteobacteria bacterium
TTATCCATAATCCTATTTTAGCAAATAATACAATAATAACAAAATCTTATTTTTCTTTTTATTCTTATTTTTCATATTTATTATACTTCGCACTTCGTCCTTCGTCCTTCGCACTTTTCTACTCGCTAAACAAATTCGTACTAAGATACTTCTCCCCCCGGTCCGGAAAAATCGTCACGATCTTCCCCGAATCGATCTTCTCCGCCACTTTAACCGAAGCGAGCATGGCCGCCCCCGCGCTCATGCCGACGAAAATCCCCTCTTCCCGGACGATTCTCCGCGCCATCGCGTAAGCCTCATCCGTATCGATCATGATGATCTCGTCCAGTAGCTCTTTTTGGTATAATTCCGGTACGATCGCCTCTTCCATATTCTTAAGCCCCTGGATATAGTGCCCCCTGACCGGCTCGGCGCTGATCACTTTCACTTTCGGGTTGTATTTTTTCAAATAAGCGGCCACCCCCATAAGCGTTCCCGATGTGCCGATGGCGGCCACGAAATAGCCGATATCGCCGTTAGTCTGCTTCCAGATTTCCTGGGCCGTGCCCTCGTAATGCGCGAGTTTGTTGTATTCGTTCGAGAATTGGTCGGGGCGGAAATACCGGTCCGGAAACCTTTCGCACAGTTCTTTGGCTTTCATGATCGCGCCGTCCGTGCCTTTCTCCCCGTCCGTCAGCGTGATCGCGGCCCCGAACGCTTTAATCATCTTTTGCCGCTCGACCGATACCGCCGCGCTCATGACGATCTCGACCCGGTAGCCCTTGACCGCGCCGATCATGGCGAGGGCGATGCCGGTATTGCCGGAGGTGGCCTCGATTATGGTTTTGCCGTTACTGAGTTTGCCTTCGGCTTCGGCCTGCTCGATCATTTTGAGCGCGATCCGGTCCTTGATACTCCCGCCCGGATTGACCCCTTCGACTTTCGCGAAAATGGAAGCGTTTTCATTCGGACAAAGCTTATTGATTTTGACCAGAGGCGTATTCCCGATAGTTTGTAAAATGTTTTGATAAATCATAGTTTACGAATTACGAATCAATTACGAATATACAAATAGACAATTCCGGAACTTACCCGTTTTTTTGCCTCCTCCCTGTCCGACAACCGGCAGACAGTTCTCTTCTTCGCCAAATTCAGGAAAACTTGAAACAAACGTTTTTCGAGAGTTCCCTCCCCTTGGCAAGGGGAGGGGCAGGGTGGGGTATGCGCCGCCTAAGCGTTTGTTCTAAATTCGTTTATAATTCTTTTTTAGGTATTTATAAAAAAATCCCGGGGTTCCCCGAGAGCTGTATGATACCTTATTTATAGAATACGAAAACATCACTCCCGGAGCCTACCCCAGAGCGCAACAACAGCTGGATTTTCGAATATAAATAATTTTCATAATTCATCCCTAATCTTACATTAAATAATCCAAAAAGTCAATTTATGAAATTATCCGCTAATATTAAATATATTATCATAACAAAGATTTATCTACTATAGGTTTTCCTGATATCTGTATATTACACTAAAACCCTTCGCCATTCGTAATTCGCAATTCGCCATTCGCCATTCGCCATTCGTAATTCGCCATTCGCCCTTACCGCCCCTCCCATTCCCCGTCCTGCCTGACCAGCAATTCCTTGGCCCGTAAAGGATCGGCCATCAGTTCCCGCACGATCTTTTCCATCCGCATGCCCTGCGAACCCTTAGCCAGAAGAATATCCCCCGGCCGGATGCGGTCCTGGATAAACCGGCCGGCTTCGGCCGAGTCGTTAAAATGGAAAATGTCGTCCCGGGACATCCCGGCCGCTTCCGCGCCGTGTCCGATCGCAAGCGCCCGTTCGCCGACCAGGTATAATTTCCCGACCCCGCATTTTACCAGGTACTTCCCCATATCCGCGTGGGCGGATTTCGAATACTGCCCGAGTTCGAGCATATCCCCCAGAGCCGCCAGTTTGCGCGCGCCGCTATTTAGCGGAATCCGGCTGAGGATGCCGAGCGCGGCCCGGAGCGAGGCCGGTTCGGAATTATAAGAATCGTCGATCAATACCGTCCGCTTGATCCCCGGGATCACCTTCATCCGGCCCTTGGGGGAGGCGTAGCCCTCCAGCGCCCGGCTGATTTCGATCAGGTTCATATTCTTGACCAGGCCGATGGCGGCCGCCGCCAGGGCGGAATACACCGCGCCTTCGCCCAGCACGTCAGGCAAATGGACCGGCACCGCCGCGCCGCGGTAAGAAAGCTTGAAATTTATCCCGGCGATCTTTTTCCCCGCCCCTTGGTCGTCGAAACTGAATCTGATTTCCTGGGCCCTGACCTGCGCGTTTTCGTCGAGCCCGTAAGTGAGCACCCGGGACTTGCTCGCGGGGATGGTCTGGCGGCTGCCTTCATTGTCGTAGTTGATGACGGCCCAGCCCTGCGGTTTGAGGGCGCCGATAAGCTTGCTCTTCTCTTCGCGCAGGGCGCTGCGGGAAGCGAAATATTCGGCATGCACGGTCCCGATAAAAGTCAGCACCCCGATATCGCACCGGACGATGCTGTTCAGGTAATCCATGTCGCCGGGGCGGTCGACCCCCATTTCCAATATCAGGAGTACGGGATAATTTTTGTCTTTAATAAGAATCAATTTTGCGGCTTTAACGAATACGGCTAGCCAGCCGAAAATATGCCTGCCCGGGGAATCGGCATCGATCACCGTAAGCGGCACTCCGATCTCATTATTATAGTTCTTGCGGCTGCGCCTGACCCGGTATTTCCCTTTAAGGACGCAGTAGGCCGCCTCTTTCGTGCCGGTTTTGCCCACACTCCCGGTAATCCCGATTATTTCCGGCTGGTATTTAGCGATAATCATCTTAGCCAGCCATTTCAATTTTAGCTCGATCAATCTTTTCATAATTGAATTTTACCATAAAACTTGCGAAATTTCCAGCCGTTTCGCGAAAAAACACCCCCGTTTGCGTTAACGCCTGGACGGAGGTATTTTAAGACAAGATCTTATGGGTGAATAATATTGGAAAAGCCGACGCCGCCTAGGGACGGCCGCACCGGTAACGTTGCCTGAATTTTTTATAAATCACGGTAAAGAGAATGCAAAACATATTAATAAAAATATTTCAAAAATTTAATGATATCCGGATAAATTTTCATGGTTAATCCATAACCGATCCGGGTAAATTTATGTCTATATGGAATGAGTCCGAAAAACATAAAAGTGAATATTATTATTAAATCATGCTAATTATCCGTGCCGGTCCGTGTCATGATGACTATCATCCGTTAAAACCGGACTTCCCGATTAATGCATAAATACCTACGAATATCGTATGCTACCGGGTTTTTGGTATTTGCAGATAATCCAGGATAAACCCGGCGATATCGCTGAACATCGGCGCGGCCGAAGAAGCGGCGAAGGAGGCATTCTCCGGGTTATCCAGCTTGACTAACATGACGAATTTGGGGTCATCTACCGGCCCGTATCCGACAAAAGTCTGGATGGTTTGGCTGCCGTAGGTTTTAGTGGCGCTATCCGCCACCTGGGCGGTACCGGTCTTGCCGGCCAGATAATAGCCGTTTACCGCCGCCTTGACCGCGTGCCCGCCTTCGATAACGTCCACCAGCATGCCGGTGACCAGAAGCGCGGTCCGCTCCGAAATTACCCGCCTGATTTCGCGTGATTGGGTGCGGATACTGCTGCCGTCCGGCGAATCGATCTCTTTGACGATATACGGCTTCATCATAATCCCCCCGTTCGCGATCGCGCTATAGGCGGTGATAACCTGAAGCGGGGTGGTGGTTATCCCCTGGCCGAATGTGGCGGTCGCCGCTTCCACCGGACGGATGGTTTTCCTTAACAGGCTCGTAATATCGCCGGCACTTTCGGTCTCGAGCTCGATCCCGGTTTTCTCCCCGAACCCGAATTGCCGGATATAACGGGAGAATTCTTCCGCCCCGGTTTGCTGCATGGCGAAAATCGCCCCGGTGTTAAGCGATAGCTCAAGCACAGTGGTCATATTTACCACGCCATGCCCACCGAAACTGGAAAAATCGGAATTCTTGATCGGTTTCGGCCAGCCTTCGACCATCACCTGCCCCTTGTCGAGATAGGTCGTCTCCGGCGTGATTTTGCCGGCATCGATGCCGGCCGCGATCGTAAACGACTTGAAGATCGACCCGGGTTCGTAAGCGGAAAATATCGCCTGATTGTTATAGACATCGATATTATCCACCTCGCCGTAATTATTCGGGTCGAAATCGGGGTTGGCGCACATAGCCAGGATCGCCCCGGTAGACGGCTCCATCACGATAATGCTGCCGCCGGACGCCCCGTATTTTTCCACCCCTTCATCAAGCTTCTGGCAGGCATAATACTCTATCGGCCGCACGATGGTAAGGGTCAGGTCGCTGCCGTTAACCGCCTGCTCGTATTCGCGGTCGTTGATTATGATGACGTCGCCCTTGGCGTCGCGCTCCGCTTTAACGATCCCGGAACTGCCTGCCAGCTCATCGTTAAAAAACCCTTCCAGGCCGTAAAGGCCGGATTCCGTACCGCCTTTAAATCCTACGAATCCGGTAATTTGCGCCCCGATGGCGCCGTCCGGATAAAACCGGTAGCGCTTCATGAGATAATCGATCCCGGTAAGGTTCCGGGACACTAAATCGGTGAGGGTGGCGTCGTCGACTTTGTCTTTTATCGGCTCATAAGGATCGTCGGCTTTGCTCAGTTTCTCGAAATATCCCGATACGATCCGCTTTTTTTCCGCGTTAAATTCCGTTTCCCTTTTGATCTCTTTATATTCGGTCAAGTCCTGTTTCTTTTCCGGCGCGATATTTTCATCCTTGAGCTCGTTGAACGTTTCATCCTTATCGAGCGCCTCCGCTACCGAGCTGGCGACCGCGTCCCGGTCGAGGACATCGAATAAAACGGCCGCGGTGCCTGACGCGTCCGTGATTTCGTTCGGGATCGCGTAAACATGCGCGAACACTTTATTGGTCGCGACCGGATACCGGTCTTCCCCGTCTTCCTGGTTGCTGTCGCTAACGAATATTTTCCCCCGTTCGGGCTCGAGAACGTTAGTGACGTCATGCTGGTCCGAAGCCAGGGCGATATATAAATCATGCTCGGCGACCTGGAGGCTGTAGAGTTTGAATAAAATCGAAAATACGAATAAAAAAATAACCGCCGCCACAATATTAATGCGATTATTGAATGTCTTATCCTTACCTCTGTTTTTATTTTTGTTTCTGTTGATTCGCATGTCTTAAAGCTACGCCGGCCGAAAATAAATTTTCGCGGTATTTATCGTTAATTTTTTAGAGCCACTCCGCTCATGACGGTAACATAATCGATCTTGTCCGCTTTTACCAGATTCATTTTTTCGATCCGGCTTGCGATCTGGTCGTATGACTCGAGCTGGGTGACGGTCATCTCCAGGTTCTCCCGGGCATCATACAAGCCGCTTAATTTAGCTTTCAGGTCGTACAATTTAAAACCCTTGATCGATAGGTCGTTCACCCCGAAAATATAATAGAGGCCTGATACGATAATTAAGCAAAAAAAGATTGAATTAATCTTCGATAATACCGGCTTTTTATGCCTGGCTTTTTTATTATGGATATTTTTATTTTTATTTTTTTTCATTTTAGTCAGACGCTTTTTTATTTTGATCGACTTATTTAAATATTTTTATAATTTAATTATTGCCCTTAACCGCGCGCTTCTCGCGCGGGGATTGTCCTTAATTTCTTCGGGGCCGGGTTTAACCGTTTTTTTGGTGAGCAGGGCGACCCGGGCCGTATGCCCGCACCGGCATTCAGGCAGCCCTTGGGGGCAAATGCAGTCCCGGCTTTCCTGGCGGAAATAATTCTTAACGATCCTGTCCTCTAGGCTATGGTAAGCGACTACAATTAGCCGGCCGCCGCGCGGCAGGATATCGACCGCCTGGGCCAGGGCCGCTTTTAAATTATCGAGTTCATTATTCGTCGCTATCCGCAGGGCCTGAAAGGTCTTAGTGGCGAAATGGATTTTCCGGCGCTTATAACCGGCCGGTACCGCTCCGCCAATGATCTCCACCAGTTCGCCCGTGGTGGTAATCGCCTTTTTTTTCCTGGCTTTTATGATCGCGCCGGCGATACTGTGCGCGTATTGTTCCTCCCCGTAATTATGTAATATTTTTTCGATCTCTTTTTGCGGTTTTTTCAGTATTCCCGCGGTCGTCCGGACCGGCGTACCCGGCGCCGGTCCCGTGTCCGGGGTCGCGCCATAAGCCATATCGAGGGGGGCGTCGGAGCGAAACGAAAATCCCCGCCGGCGGTCGCTCAACTGGGCGCTGGATAAGCCGAGATCGAACACGATGCCGGCTAATACCCTCTTTCCGCCGGCCCAGCTGTCTTTATAGATGCTCCCTAAATTTACGAAGTTGTCATGTACCAGTACGATATTGGCGGCCTTTTCTGTCTCGATCCGCCTGCGGGCGTTTTCGATAGCGAGCCCGTCGGCGTCAATAGCCAGCACCGCCCCGCCGGGTGCGGTTTTTTCCGCTAAAACGAAACTATAGCCGCCCCCGCCTAAAGTGCAGTCGATAAAATTGTCCCCCGGCTTAGGATCTAGGAAATGGACCGCCTCTTCCAGCATCACCGGAGTATGCTCATATTCCATCTGATGAATGGTTCAAACGAATGAATTAATCCCCTCTGGCACGTTCAATCCGTGTCTCTATCCGCATCATTTTTACCCGCCATAGCGATAGCGACGGCGGGCGTGTTTTACTAGAGTACGATCGCCCGGGCGCGGCATAATATCACCTGCCTAAGGTCGCGGTTATCCACCAACGGCGCCCGGATCACCCTGACTCTCACCCGTCCGTCCGCCTTTTTTTTGTTTTTTATTTTTATTGTCATTTTTATAATCTACGAATTAACGATTTCAAATACGAATTTACGAATTAGTTTATTAATTATCCTGGCAGTTTAATATTCGTAAATTTGTAACCAAATTCGTAATTTCGTAGATTCAATTTTATTTTAAATTTAATAATTAAAAATCGAAAATCGAAAATCGAAAATTTCTAAACCCCGAGTTCACCGAGAGCCTCCGCGATGTTGCCGGAATCCCTTTCCGCGCCGGTTTTATAGGTGCTCCATTTCTGCTCGTCCCAGATCTCGAGCCGGTCGAACAGCCCCGCGACCGTAACTTTCTTTTTCAGCCCGGCGAAGCCGCGCAAATATTCAGGCAGGGTGATCCGGCCCTGGCTATCGAAATCGACGTCCATGGCTCCGGCCAGCATCAGCCGCGAGAACGCCCGGGCCTTGGCCTGGCTGATCGGCAGCTGCGACAGCTTCCCGGCCAGCTCGTTCCATTGCTTTTTCGGATATAAAAACAGGCAGTCATCAAGACCGCGGGTTACGACTGCCCCCTCCTTAAGGAGCGAACGAAATTTGGCCGGTATCGCTAACCGGCCTTTGTCATCGAGATTATGGCTGTATTCTCCGATAAACATATTTGATCAATCAAAAAACTAAGTTGTCATAGGGATTAAAATGATAATTGGTATTATTAAGATTTAGGAGGAGGCTGTTCCTGCCGCGGCAGGCCCAGACCCCTTCTTTGCCTTAATAATTAATTTTCTCCGGCTAAATGCCAGGAGCGATTTTTGTTTTTCGGCTAGCGCCAATTGTCTTGGCTAGCCCTCAAATTTTATTTTTATTTGAGTTTCTATTTTACTATTAAAACGTATTAAGAGTAGTTGAGACCTTATTTTTACGATCCGGACGTTTCTATATCCGTGTTCACTCCCCTACGAATCTACGAATCCTCTCACGAATTCACGAATCCGCCTAAATCGCCCTCTCTCCCTATAAAACCCAATCGTGCCCTCTTCGCCTTCCTAATAGATATTTGTATATTTGTAAATTTGTATAAAGATTTGTAAATTCGTGGGTTATAAGGCCCATAAGGAGGCTCTAAGTCCGAAATCCGGAATAGAGACCCCTTCTTTGCCTTACAAATTTGCGTGCCCGTTAGGGCACTAGAAGCATCCCCATGCTTTATTTTAAATTGTAAGAGGTTAAAATTAATGAACTGTGCCTTTTCAACCTGTTCTTAAGAAATTTTCCGTCTTTCCAGTAGTATTCGTATATTCGTGAATTGATTCGTAGATTCGTAGGTCTTTAAATTCCCCGCTATTCCCCACTTATCACCAATATATTATTATAATACACCACCAATACCCATCTGTCAATAAGTCTGCCCCACATAATATTTAGCTAATATTAAAGAATTGCATATAAAAAATACCGGATTATACACAACCCGGTATTTTTTAATATTAATTTAACCTGTAATATAACTAATTTTTATCTATTTTTTCAACATTTTATCCACTTTATCCACAGGTAATATTTTTTCCCAACTATATAGCCTAACATCAGGCAGAAACCTAGGTTCGCGCAGGCTTTAACCTGCCAAAAAAATTTTCCACCCGGCTTTAGCCGAGGGTCGCGCAGGCTTTAGCCTGCCAGTCTATTTAGCTTTCTTCGCCGTAATATTCGGCTCCCTATCGTATTCCGGCTTAACCACACTAAATTCTTTACAACTGGTTTTGTCATCCCGCAACCCCTTCCAACTGGTTGCAACCCCTTCCAACTTTTTGCAACCTCTGGAAACAACCGGTACCCCAAGCGCATACCCCAAAGTATTGGCGGTTATTACGCCAATACGCAGTGAGGTAAATGAT
>CAZYKS010000025.1:0-8700 GCA_964648375.1 uncultured Gammaproteobacteria bacterium
GGAAAAACAGTGGGCCAAACAGTTCGAAGGGATCTATAACCAGGCGCCGGGCTGGTATACTGACCCCAGCGGCGGCGTATTCACAGCTTTAGTGCTCACGAACAGCTTAGGCAGTTTCCAGGCGAGCGCTAACACTACCCTGGCATCCCGGCCGGCGTCTTCGGGCGGGAGCGGACTGGGCGGCGGCGGGTTTTCCGGCGGCGGTTTCGGCGGCGGCGGAGGGGGGAGCTGGTGATTTTAAATGCGGAATGTTTCAAATTCGGAATTCGGAATTCGGAATGCGGAATTATTTTAGATTTAGGATTTATGATTTAGGATTTGATAAATATGAAAATTGTCGTGTGGAATGTTTCATATGCGGAATTAGGAATAAGAAAGAAACTGCGAAATTGCGTGATTTTCGATTGCGAGGAAAGAGGGTGTTGGGGAAAGGCGGAATTGGGTGGTTGACAGGAAATCGAGAGAGTGCTAATATATAAGTATGAAAGGCTAGTTTGACATTGTTTAAACTAGCCCTTTTTAATGAGTAATTTGTTTAATTAAATTAATCACCCACAAATTTACAAATCACTTCACAAATTTACAAATATACTAATAAAATATTTGTTAAATTTGTAAATTTGTATTTAGATTAGTATATTCGTGGGGATGG
Source organism: uncultured Gammaproteobacteria bacterium (assembly GCA_964648375.1). GTDB lineage: Bacteria > Patescibacteriota > Patescibacteriia > Patescibacteriales > UM-FILTER-48-10 > CAZYKS01. Next base: position 653 of record CAZYKS010000025.1, read on the forward strand.
AAATATATGAGCGATTTAGCCAATGCTATCAAACAAATATGCGATGAAAAAGGACTCAGTTATGATGCCGTGATCGCGACCATCGAGTCGGCCCTGGCCGCGGCTTACCGCAAGGATTTCGGGGAGCGGAACCAGAACATTAAAGTCGAATTCAACCCGGAGACCGGTAAATCCAAGGTATATGACGTAAAATTGATCGTGGAGGATATGCCGGAGATTGACGAAACACAGATTGATACAGACGAGGCACAGATTGACACGGAAGTTAAAAAGGGATCGCAGAAAGCGCAGAAAACCACTGAGGGAGCCGAAGGCAAGGAAAATAAGAAAGATGATGATAAGAAAGATATAAAAAAAGATGAGAAACAGAATAAAGGCGATGCAGAAAAGAAGAGTGAAGGCGAAGATGCCGCAGAAGGCGAAGAAGAGGAGCGGAAGTTCAATCCCAAGACCGAGATACAGATCAGCGACGCCAAAGTGATCAAGAAAACCGCGAAAATCGGCGATGAGCTCAAGACGAAACTCGAAGTGCCGGACGCTTACGGCCGGATGGCGGCCCAGACCGCCAAGCAGGTGATTATCCAGCGCCTGCGGGAAGCCGAGCGGAATATGATATTCGAAGAATTCAAGGATAAGGAACACGAGGTCGTCAGCGGAGTAGTCCAGCGCCGGGAAGGCCGGATCGTTCTGGTCGATCTCGGCAAGGGTGTCGGTATCCTTTTAAATGACGAGCAGATCCCGGGCGAGCAGTACCGCTCCGGCCAGCGGATCAAAGTCTATATCAAGGGAGTCAACCTCACTCCCAAGGGTCCGGAAATACTGCTGTCGCGCACTTCGGATGAAATCCTGAAAAAGGTGTTTTACCTCGAAATTCCGGAGATTTCCAACGGCCTGATCGAACTCAAGGCAGTGGCCCGGGAAGCCGGTTCGCGAGCCAAAGTGGCCGTCGCGGCCGAATCGGATAATGTCGACCCGATCGGCTCCTGCGTCGGCCAGAAAGGCGCCCGCATCCAGACTATCATCAGCGAGCTCGGCGGCGAGAAGGTCGATATTATCGAATATGACGAGGATCCGGCCAAATTCATCGCCAACGCCCTGTCACCGGCGCGGGTATTAAGCATCGAAACCAAAGAAAAGGAGAATAAGGCCATCGTGACCGTATCATCGGACCAGCTGTCCCTCGCGATCGGTAAAGGCGGGCAGAATGCCCGGCTGGCAGCTAGGCTTAGCGGCTGGCGGGTCGATATCGTGGAAGCGAAAACCGAGAAAGCAGGCGGCAGTAAGCAGACGGCAGAGAAGGGCGAAGAGGAAAGTGGCAAAGAAAGCGGTGGGAGACAAATCGATACAGATGAGAAACAGATAGATACGGAAAAAAAGGACGCTATGCCTGCCGGCAAACAGGAAGTGCCCAGTGCGTCCTCCTTCGATGAAGCTACGGAGGATAAAAAGGACGAAAGTAAAGATAAGAAGAAAAAAGAATCGCTGAAGGATCAGGAGAAGACCAAAGACGCCGAAAAAATAGAGCAGAAGGAAACGGATGGGAAGGACGAGGGAGCGGACAAGAAGGATATTGAAGATGAATCGTCTGTCGTTAAAGTTTCGGAGGATAAGGAAAAAGGATTGCGGAAAGAAAGTGAAAAAAAGAAAAAAGAGGAAAGCGGAGAGCAGAAGAACGAATAAGTGAAATTAAATATTTAGATAACAGATAGCAGATAACAGATAGCAGATAACAGGCGGTGATCCTGATTGAAGCAATCTGTAATCTGTCGTCTAAAAAAGTATGACTCTAACTAACCTGTTCATCCTCGGCAGCGCCGGATTGGCGATTGTTTACGGCCTTATTCTGATCCGGCGCGTATTGTCCTTACCCGAGGGCAACGACAAGATGAAAGAGATTGCGGCCGCTATCCAGGCCGGGGCAAAAGCCTACCTGAACCGACAGTACAAAACCGTGGCCATTGTCGCGGCCGTGCTGTTTTTAATTATCGGGTTCATCCCTAAGCTGGGCTGGGCCACCGCGATCGCCTTTATTATCGGCGCGTTCTTATCGGCTTTGACCGGTTATATCGGCATGAACGTATCGGTCCGGGCTAACGTGCGCACGGCCGAAGCGGCCCGCGGGGGCATGCAGAAAGCGTTAACCGTAGCCGCCCAGGGCGGAGCGGTTACCGGCATGCTCGTAGTCGGACTCGCCTTACTCGGTACCGCCGGTTTTTATCTCATTACCAGGGACCTGCACGCTTTAATCGGACTCGGTTTCGGCGGCTCGCTTATTTCCATCTTCGCCCGGCTCGGAGGCGGAATCTACACCAAGGCGGCTGACGTCGGCGCCGACCTCGTCGGCAAGGTCGAAGCCGGGATTCCCGAAGACGACCCCAGGAATCCGGGCGTGATCGCCGATAACGTCGGCGATAACGTCGGGGATTGCGCCGGCATGGCGGCGGATTTATTCGAAACTTACGCTATCACTTCGCTGGCGGCCATGATCCTCGGCTCCCTGCTTTTCCATACTGATAACGCGATCTTGTATCCGCTGGTACTGGGCGGCGCTTCGATTATCGCTTCGATCGCCGGTACCTTTTTTATCAAACTCGGCCCCAAAAAAAATATCATGGGCGCGCTCTATAAGGGATTGATCGTATCCGGCATCCTGGCCGCGGCCTTGTTCTATCCGATAACGGTAAAATTGATGGCCGGCACCGGGAATGCCCTGAATATTTATCTGGCTTCCCTGATCGGCCTGGCCGTTACCGCCGCTATGGTCGTTATTACCGAATATTATACCTCGACCCATTACGGTCCGGTTAAAGAAATAGCCGAAGCCTCAAAAACCGGCCACGGCACCAACATCATCGCCGGCCTGGCGGTTTCGATGCGTTCGACCGCCTGGCCGATGTTCGTCATCGTGGCGGCGATTCTGGGCGCTTATTCTTTAGCCGACCTTTACGGGATCGCGATCGCGGCTATGGCGATGCTTTCCATGACCGGGATTATCGTTGCGATCGACGCCTACGGCCCGATTACCGACAATGCCGGCGGGATCGCCGAGATGGCCGATATGGGCGATGACGTGCGCAGTGTTACGGATCCGCTCGATGCGGTCGGCAACACCACCAAAGCCGTAACCAAGGGCTATGCCATCGGTTCGGCCGCCTTAGCGGCGCTGGTCTTATTCGGCGATTTTACCCATTCACTGGGCGCGGGTACACAATTCCTGATCAATGACCCGCGCGTCCTGGTCGGCCTCTTTATCGGCGGCCTCTTACCCTATTATTTCGGCGCTTTAGCCATGAAAGCGGTCGGGCGCGCGGCCGGATCGGTAGTCGAAGACGTCCGGGCCCAGTTCAAGGAAAAACCGGGAATCATGCAGGGTTCGGACAAGCCCGATTACGGCCGCACCGTCGATATCGTCACTAAAGCCGCCATCCGCGAGATGATGCTGCCGGCCTTGATTCCGGTCGCCGCTCCGATTTTAGTCGGCTTTCTGCTCGGGGTTGAAGCTCTCGGGGGGCTTCTGGTCGGCTCGATCATTACCGGCGTATTCGTGGCTATCTCCATGACTACCGGCGGCGGGGCCTGGGACAATGCCAAAAAATACATCGAAGACGGCAATTTCGGCGGCAAGGGTTCGAGCGCGCATCAGGCCGCGGTGACCGGCGACACGGTCGGCGACCCCTACAAGGATACGGCCGGACCGGCAATCAATCCGATGATCAAAGTAGTGAATATTGTGGCATTATTGATTGTGGGGCTATTGATGTAAGTTTAATGCCAATATAATGCTAATATACTAATGTATGCGAATGACGCGAATAAGAATCGTGTCATTCGTGTTTAATCGGAATTAATCGCAAAATATGCAAGTTACCAAAAACGATTTAGGGAAATCACAAATTGAGTTGGTCGTGGAGCTTACGCTCGACGAATTCAAGCCGTATATCAAACAAGGGGCGGAGAAAGTTTCTAAGGAAGTTAAGATCGAAGGTTTCCGTCCCGGCAAGGTGCCCTACGACATCCTGAAAGCTAAGACCGGCGAGATGACGATTCTCGAGGAAGCGGCGCGGATCGCCGTCAACAAAACTATCGGCGAAGCGATCGATAAGCATATCGTAGGCCAGCCGGTGGGGCAGCCGCAGGTCGATATTACCAAGCTGGCGCCCGATAATCCGCTCGAGTACAAGGTTAAAATCGCCACGCTGCCGGAAATCAAGTTAGGCGAATATAAGGGGCTTAAAATCAAGGCAGAACCGGTTAAAATCGATGATCAGGAAGTGGAAAAGATGATAAACGACCTGAGGGAGATGCGGGTGCAGGAGAAGATCAAAGCGGGCGAGATCAAAGAGGGCGACAAGGCGGTGGTCGACATCAATATGTTCTTGGACAACGTTCCCATCGATGGCGGTCAGAGCAAGGACGCGGCCGTAATCATCGGCAAGGATTATATCGTCAAAGGTTTTGATAAGCAGCTCATAGGCATGAACAAAGGGGACGAACGCGAATTCAAACTGCCTTATCCCAATGATTTCCATATGAAAAACCTGGCCGGCAAGCTGGTCGAATTCAAAGTCAAGGTTAAAGACACGTTTGAACGGGTGTTACCGGAAGTTAACGACGATTTCGCCAAAGGCTTCGGGGCCAAGCACGCGGACGATTTCAGGGAAAATATCAAAAAAACCCTGACAACGGAAAAAAAGCGGGAAACGAAACAGAAAACCGAAAGCCGATTGCTCGAAAAAATAGCCGCCAAAACCGATTTCGGCGAACTGCCCCAGCTTCTAATCGACCATGAAACCCATACCATGCTCCACGAGCTCGAGGATTCGGTCGCCCAGCAGGGCGGAAAATTCGATGATTATCTTTCGCATTTAGGCAAGACTCGCGAACAGCTCACCCTCGACATGCTGCCGGATGCGATCAAGCGGGTAAAAGTCTCGCTTCTGATCCGCGAAATCGCGAAGCAAGAAAAGATCGCGGTTACTGACGAAGACGCGCAAAAGCAGATCGAAGACATGCGCCGTTATTACGAAAGTATCAAGGGCCAGCATCCGGATGCCGAGCAGATGATCGAACAGACGAACCGCCCGGAATATAAGGACTACGTCCTGAACGTCCTGACCAGCCGTAAGGTGGTCGATAAGCTTTGGGAATGGAATGTAGTTGATTAGTTACTTAGTTGATTAGTTACTTAGGAAAGTCAATATAAACAGGGAAAACGCTCCGGGCATGGGAGCGTTTTCTGAATAGAATTATGTTATATATTATTGATGCCAATAACCTGGCAGGTAAATTGAAGATGCTGGGGGAAGAGGATTTCGATTTGAAGCTAGTCGGGATTATCAGGCGGCTCAACCGGGGGAAAGGACGGCTGATCGTACTCGTCTTCGACGGAGCTGACGCTTACGGCGATAAACGCGAAGCCGGTGATAATGTTACCGTGATATATTCGCCGAAAGATAAATTTTATCGGTCAGCGGATGATAAGATCGTGGAGCTGGTCAAAAGAAGTATAGATAAGGACCTCAACTTCGGGTACCCGGTGTTGAGCTCCTTATCAATTGTAACCGATGACCGGGAATTGATAAAGCGCGTAGAAAAAGCATTCGAGGAGAGCAGGCGTAAAATAGTCATAATCAGTGCCGCCGGCTTTGCGGAAAAGCTAAGGCAGAAGAGAAAGGCGGAGGATGAAACGGACATAAAAGACAATAACCGGGGGCTGGATAACGCGGAAATTAATAACATCAACCGGGAGTTACTGGATTTATGGAAATAAAAAACGGCAAACTTGGGAGTCGCTTGTCGTAAGTTCGCCGTTTAGAATTTTATAAAGTGCAAATTTTTTCTCAGTTAGAGGCGGTATAGCCCCATGTTGAGAAAAGAGCCGCAACTGAGCAGCGATCTAGTATGAAGAAGCATGGGGACTTCATTCCAAATCGCCGGCTCAGAAATTGTATATATGAAATTGAATGTAATTATAACAATTTAAGGCATGTTGTCAATGGGTGTGGATAAGTTTAACGTAAATTTTTATTTATTAAATATTAAATAAATTCTGCCGAATCGGAAAATAATTTTTATCAGTATCTCAGTAGCTTAGATAAAGATGAAAGTTGTGCACAGATCATAATTTATAACTATAGCATATATTTTAATATTTGTCAATAGTAAATCATAAGTTTATTTACAAATTAGCTAAAATTAAATAAAAAAACACAGAAATAGATTAAAATTTCTGTATTTAATTCCACATATTAACGGAAGAATGAAATAATAATGGGCTATGCAGTTTTAATTGTAATATATAGTGCTCCTGGAGGGAGTCGAACCCCCATATCGGGCTTAGAAGGCCCGCGTTCTATCCGTTGAACTACAGGAGCAGGAATACACTTGAGAAGGCGGCCAAGCGTTTGGCCGCCCTCAATAAATGTATTATTACTTTACCAAAATTAGCTAAATTTGTCAATCTAATGATTGAAAAGCGCTAGCCTTGCAATTATAATTCTATCGTGCTATAGTAAGTGAGTAAATTACCCCTCACCATTAGGCCGGTTTTAATCCCGTTATAATGCTAAGGGACCTATAATTAAATTAGGCACCCATTCTTGGTTAAGGCAATACATTACCCTTATCTCGGTTTGGGGCAGGAAACAAGATGTTAGACAAAAAGAACAAACAACGGATCATTACCCGTTTTCGGGTGCACGAGAACGACACCGGCTCGCCGCAGGTGCAGATCGCAATTTTAACCGAAGAAATCAAGCAATTGACCGACCACCTGAAGCTGCACAAGCACGACCATTCTTCCCGGCGCGGACTTCTCAAGAAAGTCGGTGAACGGAGGAGGTTGCTTAAATATCTCCAGAAAGAAGACGAACTGTCTTTCGGAGAGCTGGCGAAAAAGCTCAAGCTCAGGATAGCTAAGAAAATGATCGATGACGAAGAGGAAAAACGGCGGATCGAGGAAGAGATCATGGCCAGGGAACAATTGAAGATCGACGAAGCCGAAGCGGCCGAGGAAGAGAAAGAGCAGGAAAAGGAATAAGATGAAGGTAAAGTGGCTATTCAATTGAAGGTATAATCGTGCTCTATTAATCGTATTTATTCGAGTGAAGCGTACAAGGGATGTTCTCGACTCCCTCCGGTCGCTCGACATGACATTTATAATGATTAAACACAGGGAACAGCGCGTGGGGGTATTGGTGGATGTATCCAACATGTACCACAGCGCTAAAAATTTATATAAAAAACGCGTTAATTTCAAAGAAGTTTTAAAAGCGGCGGTAGCGGGCCGGAAACTGATCCGGGCCATCGCCTACGTTATCAAAACCGAAACCGAGGAAGAGATGCATTTTTTCGAAGCGCTGAGCCAGCAGGGATTCGAGGTCAAGATGAAAGATCTCCAGATCTTCGCCGGCGGGCAGAAAAAGGCTGACTGGGACGTCGGCATCGCCATGGACGCGATCAAACTGTCCGACAAACTAGATGTGATCGTCCTGGTCACGGGCGACGGCGACTACTTGCCGGTGGTCCGCTACTTGCAAAGCACTAAGGGAGCATTGGTGGAAGTAATCGCGTTTCGACAGACCGCTTCCTCCAAGCTGGTGGAAGAATCGGACGATTTCATTAACTTAAGCGAAGATAAGAAGTTTTTACTCGATGATCGGAAGAAATTTGCGATTAAATAATTCTACAAATCAACGAATCTTTTCATTCACCCCGTTAAATTTTATTATCGACTATATTTTCTTGATTAGAGTTGATACCGTTTGTGTCAAACATAAATAATATTATATGACATTTAACGGGGCAAGTTTACGAACACTACGGAAAAATATTGTGAAAAATTTCCAATATAAATATTTTTAAACGTATTTGTTATAGCGTGTAACAATTTGTGTCGAAATTTACGCAGTTTAAGAAATATTGTGTGAATGAAATTGTTTTGTACTTAATAGCACTATAAAAATTAAATAGATAATTATTAATCGTCTGGTCGTTGGATACAGAGTACTGTGGGAAATTTCCATAGTTCTTAAATCCGGCGGCCAGGC
>CAZYKS010000026.1:0-8634 GCA_964648375.1 uncultured Gammaproteobacteria bacterium
GGCAAAAATATAATCAAGCCGACAATTACGGCGATCAACGAAGCGAGCATCACGGCCGCCGCCATAATATCCTTAATTTCTTTGACATAGCTGCTGATGCGCGGTTTTAGCACGTCCGAAACCCGCTCGACCGCGCTGTTTAGGATTTCGGTGATGATCACCATGCCGATCACCAGGACCAGGACCGCCCACTCGATGGCGGACACCCGGAAATATAAGGCCAGGATTATGACCAGCACGGTGGCAGTGAACTGAATATGCAAATTCTGCTCTTCCCGGACGGTTTTCGAAAGGCCCTTGAAGGCGTATTTGAAACTCTTGAGTAAACGCTTGAATTTGATCATAACTCCTGAAATTCGTGATTTGTAATTAAGGGAAAGTTCATAGATTAATCTTAGGCGACGATCAAGTATTCCTAATTTCGCTGATAAATTTTTCGGTTAACCTGTCCATTTCCCCCCGTTTTTTATCGGTATTATCCTCGTACCCGATAAGGTGTAATAATCCGTGCACCAGCACGAATTCGAGCTCAGCTGCGAACGTGTGGCCGTAGCCTTGCGCCTGCCTCGCCACCTGGGCCAGGTCGATGATTATTTCCCCGAATAAATCAGACTCTCCCGGAAAAGCCAATACGTCGGTCACCCGGTCTTTCCCTAAATACCGGCAATTAAGGCGTTTAATGGTCCTGTCCCCTACCAGGGCTACCGAGAGCTGCCGGCCGCTGATGCCATGTTTTCCATAAAATTTTTCCGCTATCCGCTTCAACCGAAGCATACCCACTTTCCTATCGGTTTTATTGTTTATTTCGATCATGCTAGCTCCGTTTCGCGTTATTCATTAATAGCAAAGGTTTTTACCAAAAGCTCAAAAATATTCTTATAGGTTTCGGCCGTTCCCCCGCCCAAATTATATGTCAGAGTGACGATATAATCGCGATTGTTGTCTGTCAGATAATAGATCAGGCCGCCGGGTTTGGCGATTCCCTGCCAGCCATTTCCGACGCGCGCGAGCGCGGGATCATATTGGTCAGCGCCGAACTCTTGCCCGTACCAGTCTTCAATCGACTGTTTATCGGCATTGGGCTGGACGATAATCTGGAAAAACTGGCTGCCGTCGATATCGAACATCACCGAATCATCACCCCCGAATTTCTTTATCGGCCAGGAAGGCGAATAGATAAGGCTGTATTTATAGGTCGCGTTGGTATAGGTGGCAAACGCGCCGGAATCGGTAATTTTCCCCTCACCGGCCGGATCGTAAAGGTTAGCCAGTTCGGTCAGGTCGCTATAGCCGTCGCCATCGCTGTCGGGGAGCGCCACGTTCGACCCGATTACCAGCTCTTCGGCGTCGGATAATCCGTCATGGTCAAGATCCTGGATATCCGCGTTCGGCGCCGTAGAGGTTGCGGCTGTCTGCCCTGATGCCGCGCTTTCCCCTGTGGTGGTGGCTATTTCCGGGGCCGATGTCGCTATCTCCGGGCTGCTGGTACTGAAAGAAACCGGATTATTACCATCTACCGGGTTTAAACCGGGAAGCGGCCGGGTAGTGGTCGCCGCCGAACCGGCTTCATTCTGGTTTCCGGACGGCGCTTGCGCCACCGGGGTTTGCTGAGCCGGAGTAGGATTTTCCGTACGGTCGCTGGCTGTGGAAATCGGCGGCGTGGTTTTTACCGCCGGTGCGGCGTTTAGCCGGGGTTTAAGAATATAATAATATAGCAGGATGAGCGTACTCAATAAAAATATCACTCCGATAAACAACACCAGAATACCGGTCTTTTTCGCCTGCTTACCCGAAGATCCGGAGTTGCGAAAACGCCCAGGCATTACGTGCACTACCAGATCTTTGCCGTATAAAACCGCCTCCGTAGCCGCGATATCTTTGGCCTGCCTGGATTTATCGACAACACCGGGTCCGGTTACTGGCCTTTTTTTACCGAAATTGAACATACTCTATTGTTTAATATTTATGTTAGGTTATTGACTGTCTTATTCCGCTCCCCCGCCCGGCTGGCTGACGTCATAAAGCATGCCCGGGCCCAGGGGATTATAGCCTCCCTCTACCTCCGCCCCATCCAGGAAACCGTCCCCGTCTGAATCAGGGTTGAGCGGATCGGTGCCATATACCTTGACTTCTTCCCGGTCGAACAAACCGTCATTATCGCTGTCGACGGTAGCCGGATTCGTCCCTAACTGCGCCTCTTCCGCATCGGTTAAGCCGTCCTGGTCGCTATCCGGTTCCGGCGCCGGAGTCTCCATCGCCGGGGCAGTGATACCCGCATCCGCGTCTGCGGGCGGAGTTTCGGCCGGCACATCCGGAATGGGATCTTCTGTCATTTCCGGTAAGGTATCTCCCGTGCTCAGAAAATTATTATACAACCAAAATGCTCCAAACCCCAAGCCGGCTACCAAAACCACTATAGTCGCTAACACCGACAGTTTTTTGGCGATATTACCGGATTTAATGGAACCCTCGTATTTATGGGGAGGCAACGCGTCTGCCGCCGGAATACCGGAAGGCTCGGCCGGCGCACCGCTGGTTTCAGTATCCGCGAATATATCTTCCACTGTGCCCGGACCGGAGGTATTTTTATATTTTTTGACCGATTCCATTTTCTTTATTCCGGCCTTAGCCAACTCTAACGCATCCTGGGGCCCGAGTCCGGTCGGGCTTTTCCCGCTTCCGGCTTCATGCGACTGAGCGGCGGGTGTCGGTCCGTCCAAATCGTCTTTATTTTTGTCTTTGTTATTGTTGATATCGTCGAACATAAATTTTATAGTTTAATATATGAATTTATAAATAATCCAGTTAATTGCTTTTCTTTATTTTCCGGATTAAAAATTATTTATTAACCATATAATATTTTCACTAAACAAACAAGTTCAGCCGCATGAAGCTACATATAATTAATATATACCATATAAGCGCTCAACACTAAGATCAACACAGCCATGCACGCAACTACCAAATTAGTCCATAATAGGATAAAATAATCCGAAGCCGATTCGATTTTGTTTTTATTTCGGCCGGAAGCCGATATTATAGCGGGTTGATCGTTGCCTTTGTCTTCCATAATTTTATATTAATTATATTAAATATTAATAATTCAGGGATTTCATAACAATTTACTGCTACTTAAGCAGATCGAACCTAAAATCCAATAAATAGCTTTAAGGTCCGGGGGTAGCTGAAACTTCCGGAGTAGTCGAACTTTCATTGTTATAAGCATCGATCGCCGTCAAGGTAAAATAATAAGTGGTGTTATTGGCAAGGCCGCTAATATCCACCCCCGAAACATTACCCAGGTCTTCGACACTGCCATACGGCCCGCCCTGGTTCACGCCGTAATAAAGCCGGTAGCTGGCGGTATCGTCCGAGTTCTTTATCCAAACCAGGCGGACATCCCGGTCGCTGGCGGTAGCGGATAATCCGGCCGGAACCATCGGCGGAGTGCTGTCAGTCGGGGTTGCGCTCATTTCGCGGGAATAGGTGCTTTCCGCTTTAGTGGGGTAATAGGCGGTATAAGCGAAATAATAAGTCGCTCCGGTTTTAAGCCCCCCGACCAGGCAATTCATCGTTGGCGGCGCGGCGCCGGTATCGGTAAAGCAATTTATCTGCGGATAATCGGTATTACCGCCGGTATCGATATCGGCCGGTTCGCCGTAGCTGCGGCTTTTTTGGCCCCAATATAATTTATATCCGGCCGCTCGGCTGTCGAGCGCCCAGATCGCCAGGACAGTGGTCCCGGTCTGCTGATCGTATGCGAGGATGGAAGAGGTAGCCACGTTCGGGATAGCATCGCGCAAAAAATAGAATTCTTTTAAAATATTGGCCGGATCCGATTTGCCCCGGATCACGGTCGAACTCGCGATCGAAGGCAGATCGTCGGCCGTGCCGGCACCGCCTGAGTCGCGGCAATAATAAATTTCGAAATTATTATCCAGGTCGCAGTCTCCGGAATTAGGCACGGTGCAATTACCGGACGAGTCCCGCCAGGGCGACCAATTACCGTTAGCGGCGCGGGGCGGCCAGGGATTGCCGCACATGAAAACGTATACAGTCGCCCGGTCTGAGCGCGCTTGACCCAGAGTCGAAGGGTTATTGACATCATCGGTAATAATATTGGCGGTGGCGCGGATATAGGTACTGGCGTCTTTCTTATCCTGCGCGGTCACCATGGCGGTGCTAGAAGCGCCGGATGATAAAACCGCTACCTGGGCTACGCTCGGATTGTCCGAATTCCAATTCCACTCCCAATCGTAATGGCCCGGGATCGGGGCGACCGGCTGGCCGTTAGAAGAATAGGCATAAGCGAAAAAGGCCTTGTCCCGGTCAAGGACAGTATCGAAAGCCGCCGAGGTGATATTATCGTCAGATGCATCGTTTTTGGCGGTACTGAACAGATAACTCTCAGGTTCGACTTTTACGGTAGTCAGTTTACAGATCTCGCTTCCGGTGGTAAATGACCAAATACGGGAATTATCATATTGAATAGCGTTAAAAATCCCACTATCCGAGCCGGTGAAACTGATCCCGAATGCGCTGCGCACGCCTTCGGATTTAGCGTCGTTGGGATTAGGGTCGCCTTTAACGATAGCGTAATAGGTGATATTCGGTTCGAGTACGCGCGACGGGCTGAAAGTCAGGACGCCGTTCGGGCCGTTATAGCCGCTGGTGGCGCCGGTAATGGCGCAGAAATTCCCTGCCACGGCCTGGGCATTATAGGCATTTCCGTTCCCGATCCGCTTGAAAAACGCGTAAACCGAATCGATGATGCCGGACAGCCCCCGCGGTTTCGGATCCAGCCTGACCAGGAACTGCGTACCGACAGGGCAAGCCTGATCGACATAATTCCCGACCAGGATGAAATTACCGGCCAGGCTGCCGATATCCATAGGCTGGTTGAACTCGGCTTTTACCAGCGGGTTACGGCAGACACCGGTTTCGTTATTCTCCGGGACTATTGCAGTCACTTCCGGCCGGGCATGGCAGCAGGTATCATTGCCGCAGCCGTTGGTTCCGCCGCAATCGCTATCGGCGCTGCAGCCGCAGCACAGGCCGAAATCGTTCCCGTCGCCCTTATTGCCGTCGGCGCAGCTCCCGCTGCCGACATAATTACAGCTTAGTTTCGGATTAATATCGGCGCATTGGTCATTATTCAAATCGCAGCAGCAATTACCGCAAGGGGTATCGGAAATACATTCATAACCGGTTCCGCATATATTCAGGTCGCATACGCTCGGCGAGACTTCGCAGGTAGTTTCAGGCGGCTGGGGCTGGCTGGCAGCGCATTTATCCCGGCAGGTAGATTCATCGCGATAGTCGCCGTTAATTACCGCGGTAGCATTACATACGGTCGGATCGACTGTATCGCAGCTATAATAAGCGCAATATCCGGGAAATAACGGGACCGAATTACCGTCTCCCCCGCGGCAGCTATCACTATTGACATTGTCGATACAGCATACGTCCGCATGCGCTCCGCATTCGGTAGTGTCAGCGCCGATGCGGGAGCAGTCCCGGCAAACGCCGTCCGGGTAAGCGGGGTCGCCGATTTCACAGTACTTGCCGCTCGATCCGAGGCAGTTACAGGCGGCATCCGGATCAGCCGCATCAGCGCAGCCGGAACATTCGCCAAAGCCGGTTCCGTCATCGGTGGTATCGCTGCCGCAGGTGCCCTCGCAGGTCAACGGCGCGCAGCAGTCGCGGGCGTCCTGGCCGATTTCGCAGCAGCATTCGCAGGCGGAGTTATCGTTGGTTTGGCATTGGTTGGAGGCATTACAGACCGACGTTCCGGGGCAAATATCCTGGTTTTGCGCACATACGCCGCCGCTGTCATCATAGCAGGTCAAGCCGTCCGAACACAGACCACAAGTCGTATTCTCTTCAATGCATTGGCTATTGCCGACACTGATCCAGTTATGCGCATTCGGCCCGCCCTGCAGCGGCCCCTGAGGACAGCTGGCCGGGGTATTTACGTGCCAGCGGCCGCTGCCGCTTTCTTCAGCGCAATAGGCGGTTAATTGCCGTCCGAATACGTCTATAACATCATTCTCACGCGGCAAAGCGCAGGAACTGCCGGTTTCCACGCAGCGGTCCAAAGCCTGATTATAGCTGAAGCCGGCGCCGAAACGATCCTGGCATTCCGGCGTGCCGCAGGCGCTGGGTAAAGCGGCCGGGTTGCCGCCCCCGTACGGGGAGCACTGGCCGGGTGAATTCGGGCAGAATTGGTTTAAAGCGCAAGTAGTCAGATTATAACCGGAGCAGGAATCGGGAGGCTGGGTGCAAGTACCGCTAACGCACTGCTCTCCCGAATCGCAGCAAATTCCGGCGCATTCTTCCTGTCCGGGAGGACAATCGACCGCGGCTCCCGCCGTCGTAAAGGTCCAGGCGAATTCGGCCCCGGCCGCTCCGGCGGCGCCACAGTCTCCGGCCGGACGGCAAATCCCGGACCAATAGGTCCCGGAACCGCAGCAGGCTTCGCCCGACGCGGTATCGCATTCCGAGTCGGTGCTACAAAAGCCGACTTTGAATGGAAGGCTGTTGCTTAATTGTCCGTACTGCGACACCCTAACCGGACCGGTTTCAGCTCCAGTGGGTACGCCAGTTTGGATTTCCTGGTTGGACCAATCTCCCGGATTGAACGAATTTATCGCAATATTATTATAAAACCTGACAAAACCTGCTCCTTGGCTGCTATCGAAATTATCCCCGTAAAGAGTTATAGCCTGATTAACCGGCCCATTCGTAGGGTCGAGCTTGCATAAGCCCGGCCCCGGCAAGCCGCTTCTCACTTCAAAATCTGCCGGCTGACTGGTATTACCGTCCCGGTTGGTTACGGTAACGTCATATAAGCCGAAATTTCCGCTCGTACCGGCCGGTACTTTTACCACGATCCGTTTGTCCTTCCACCAACTATCCTGGCAGACGGCCGGCATGTCGAGTCCGTCAGCCGGATAACTGTTGCCGCTGGCCCTCCCGATAAACATCACCTGGCTGGTGCCGGAAAGATAGCCTTTGAAATTACCGCCATAAATGGTAATATACTGCTCCGGGGTGCCGGTCGCCGGATCGATATAACTGATAAAAGGGGCGTTAGCATAGTCATAAAGTATCTGGAACCCAAGATAATTGGAGCTGACTCCGTCGACTTGGGCGTAAAGGCTCGTTTTGGCCGCCTTCAGGTTTGAAACTTCCCCATTCGCGGTCAAATTATCGGTAAAATTGACATTATCCGCCGAGCTTGAGCTCGTCTGGTTGCCGAATTTGATTTTTTGCACGGTACCGTTATAATTTATTCCGTTAATGGTAAAGGCGTCGCTAAAATAACCGCTTATGGGATCGACTTTACACGAACCCGGGCGGGTAATGCCGTCATTTTTAAAATCATTGATCACGGGACCGTGTGCGTCATCGGTCGCGTCCGCTTCGGAATCGGCCCGGACTAATTTAACCGGACCGTCAACGGCGCCCGCGGGTACGATTACGATTACCTGGGTATCAGACCAGTTGCTCGAACAGTTCGGGTTGACCGTATCCGGGAATGCGGCCGGAACCGTATAATCGCTGCCGTTCCAGAATAGCACCTGGCCGGAAGCGGTTCCGAAATACCGGCCCGCAATCGTCATAAAATTTCCGGCTTTCCCCACGGGCATACCGGTTCCGTCGACCGGACTTAAAGACTCGATCACCGGCCCGCCAACACACGTGCAGCTGGTGATATCGCAATGCAGCCAGGACTGGCATGCGGTATCGTCGGCATCGCATGTTCCGTTCGCTATATCGCTATCGCAGGAATCCCCCACTCCCCCGAGCTCGCGGCAACGGCAGCCAAGACCGGGATCACAAATGGAATTTCCGGATCCATAAAGCAAATCGCATTTGTCCTGGTCCAGTTCGCACACGCCTAAAGTAAGCGGATTAGCGTCACAATTATCCGGATTAGGGCCGCTACTGCATGCTCCTATCTGGCAAATTCCGCTGCAACAATTCTCCCCGATATTGCAGGCACTCGAACAGCGGCTCCAAGACCCGTCTGCCTGGCAGGTTTTATAGCCGGAGCCGGAACAACCGTTGCAAGACTCGCTCGTTCCGGGTGTGCAATTAGCGATCCCGATCGCATTGCCCAGATTCCTGATCAGGAACGCGGTAATCCCCCACGCCGCTAAGATAATAATAATCCCGATAACCGCGCTCACGAGAATCTTCCGGGCTTTTTCGATTCGTGCCGCGTCCCCGACCGAACTCATCCACATCCAGCCGGCGTATAAGACGAAGATCACGGCAATAATCCCGAGAAAGCCGAGCGCTACCTGGATAATACTAACCGCAATATCACGCACGTCCCGGTTGGACAAGCCAATATTGTTGCCGTATGCGACACCGAGGTTAGCCTGGGCCAGCGCGAAATTGAAAACCAGGAGGCCCAGGAAAGCCGTCATCAATATCGATAATAGGATTTTATGGCGTTTGGTCATTGATTGATTAAAAAGTATGATTGTATAATCCGTTTAATTGATGCGTCGCTGTCTGCCGCGTCCGCTACCCCTCTGCCCCGTAGGGGCAGAGGGGTAGCGGACGCAGCCGGGAGAGTCTAAGGGCAAGCGGATGCGCTCCAGGCGCCGTTGCAGCAGTTGG
>CAZYKS010000027.1:0-8395 GCA_964648375.1 uncultured Gammaproteobacteria bacterium
AATAACACCCTTACGTATGAACGTAACCGAACTGGCGCGACGCCTTAAACTTACTCCCCAGGAACTCAGGGATGCTTTGCCGCAGCTCGGGTTTGATATTGGCCAAAAAGCGATCAAAATCAACGTCCAGGTGGCGAATAAAGTCATCCGCGAATGGCCGGAACTGAGGCGCAAGCTCGAAAACCTGAAAAGAGCGGAGGAAGCGAACACCAAAACCGAAGAGACGAACGCTCCGGTAGTTGCCCGGACCGTTAAAATCCCGCAATTGGTAACGGTTAAGGAACTGGCCCGGATTTCGGGCGTGCCCTTAAATACCTGGCTGTCGGAATTCATGAAAAACGGGGTGTACGCCTCCCTGAACGAACCGGTCGATTTCGAAACCGCCTGGCTGGTAGGGTCGGAATTAGGGCTTAAGATCAAGCTCGACCAGAGCCGGGAAGAAAATAACCAGACCAGCGGCAAGGACCGGCTAAAACAGGTAATCGCGGACGAAGACCAGGACCGGCTCGAATACCGCCCGCCCGTAATCGTCGTGATGGGACATGTTGACCACGGCAAGACCAAGCTTTTAGACGCGATCCGCAAAACTAACGTCGTCGACGACGAGGCCGGCGGCATTACCCAGCATATCGGCGCTTACCAGGTAACCAGGAATGACAAGCTGATCACCTTCGTCGATACCCCCGGGCATGAAGCCTTTACCGCCATGCGCAGCCGCGGGGCGCGGGTAGCCGATATCGCCATCCTGGTGGTCGCCGCCGATGACGGCGTCAAGCCGCAGACGGTCGAAGCTTACCGCATTATCGAAGCGGCCAAGCTTCCCTTCCTGGTCGCGATCAACAAAATCGACAAGGATGAAGCCAATATCGACAAAACCAAGCAGGAATTATCGACCCAGCTTGCCATTACCCCGGAGGAATGGGGCGGCAGGACCATCATGGCTCCGATCTCGGCCAAGGCCGGCACCGGCATCCAGGAACTTCTCGACTCGATCCTCCTGGTCGCGGAAATGGAAAGCGGCCATATGAAAGCCAACCCCGAAGCAAGCGCCATCGGCACCGTGATCGAATCGAACTTAGATAAGGGCGCCGGACCGGTCGCGACTATTTTAATCCAGAACGGCACCCTCCGGGTCGGCGACGAATTGGTGCTCGACAACCAATTCTACGGCAAGGTGCGCTCACTCGAGGACTACCGGGGGGAGAAGATCGAGGAAGCGGTGCCCTCGACGCCGGTCAAGATCATCGGGCTTAAAGCCGCGCCTAAGGTCGGCGATATCCTCGCCGTCGGCAAAGGGGAAAAAACCAGGATGAAAAAGTTCAAGCGGTCGGAACGGATCGGCGCCGGCCCCGGCGCCGCGGACGAAGACGCGGAAGGCACGGTCAAACTCAATTTAATCATCAAAGCGGACGTACTCGGCTCAGCCGAAGCGATCGAAGAATCGCTCGAAAAGATCGACACCAAGAAAGTCAAACTCCATATTATCCATAAGGGCCTCGGCAATATCAGTGACGGCGACATCAAGCGCGCGGAAGCGACCGGCGGCACCATCATCGGCTTTAACGTCAGCGTCCCGACGGCGCTCGAAGAGGCTATCCGCGAAAAGAATATCGAAGTCAAGCTCTACCGCATCATCTACGACCTGATCCAGGAGGTCAAGAACGAGATCAACGAGCTGACCGATCCCGATATCCGGCGCGTGGACCTAGGCGAAGGCCAGGTACTCGCGATCTTCCGCACCGAAAAAGACAGCCAGATCATCGGCCTTAAGGTCGCAAGCGGCAAGATCGAACGGGACGCGAAAATCGAAGTAGTCCGCTCAGGGGAGTTAACCGCGTCCGGCGAGCTCGTACGCCTGCAGTCCGGCAAACAGGACGTCAGCGCGGCCGAGGCCGGCGAGGAATGCGGCCTTCAATATAAAGGCAAGCCCGTGATTCAGGTCGGCGATACGCTTAAGTTCTATAAAGAGGAGTCGATTATTACTAAAGTTTGATAGATAATGCGAATACTGCGAATTAGAATGCGGATAACACGAATTTCTACAAATCGTTTGAGTAGGTGTCCTCACCTGTGAAAAATAGCAGGCCGGTGCGTTGATTAGTCGCGGGTGGGGACACCCGCTCCAACAGCATGTTCTGTATTCGCAGAATCCGCATTATATAAATAAACGTTTCCATACGCTATGCGTCGATTAGAACAAGTTAACGACCTGCTCCGGAGCGAGCTCGCGAAGCTGATCTCGGAGGAAATCAAGCTCGAGGGCGGCCTGATCACGATCTCGCGGGTCGCCTGCTCGACCGACCTCAAGCGGGCCAAGGTCTATATCACGGTCCTGCCGGAAAATTTCTCCGGCACCGCCCTCTCGAAGCTGAAACGCGCGAGCGGGTTTTTTTCTAATGCGCTCAAAAAAAAGCTGACCATGAAATTCATTCCCCGCCTCTATTGGCTGATCGACGAAATCGAACGCAACGCCAACGAGATCGACGATATTTTAGAGCAAATCAAGCGGGAGAAATAAGACTCGCCTATCCTGTATTTCCATGATGGCTGTTTTTAGAAAATGATGAATGCCCTTAGACCGTTCCATTGGGGACGGTTTTCGGTTAAAACATAAGCAGGTGTATGAGTTTTTTATACAAAATCGCGGAACTAAGGGTGGCAACCCCTGGTTCTCAAGCTCATGCGCATTAGCCTTAAACAAATAAAACTATTTACCGGATGTGTAAAAAATATTTATAATATTACCTAATATTAAGAAAAAAGCTCTGGCTTGACAAAATCCGCTTTAAGTTGTAATTTAAATTTATTTGAAAGGAATATATTCTTTTCTGAATAACGATATAAACCGTTCTTTTTTAGACAAACGCGTTCAAACCAAGAAAATAGTTAACATTTAAACCGTTAAAAATAAGGAGGGAAACTTGAAAATAACCGCATTCAGAAAAAATTTACCGGAAACGGCAGAAGCGTTAAGCCGGATTGATCTCAGCCGCCTGGACCAATCGTTCGGCTCCGCCACTGTCCAGGACAACTCAAAACTGAAAAATTTAGCCCGGATCAACTTCGACCGTTGGAACCAGTCGCTCAAAACCACCCCGGAACAAGTAGCCCGGACTTTCGCTCCGGACGCCTCCCTTTTACCGACACAATTGTGGGGACTCCAAATCGGGAGACCGGAGGTAATACAATATTTCGGACCTTTTCTCGAGCTTAAACCGGTGGGAAAAATCGTCAATGACCAGGTGCGAGCGTTTGGTCAAAAAAATTACCTGCACTGGGGAGAAAACCACTTCACTCTCGATTCGGAAGAGAACAGACAGACGCTTATAACCACCTGCACCTTCAACTGGCAGATGGATGAATCGGGCGAATGGAAAATCGCCCATCTTCATTCTTCGGCTTTCGAACCGGCCACGGCCAACGACAACTATCTGCGCCACCTGAAAAACAGAAATACCAGGGATATCATAAATAATCACACCCAGGCGTTCAACGCCGACCATTTCCTGTTTTCAGGATTATTCGCCTACGTGGACAAATCAGTCAAAGAAAAGCCGTTGGTAATGGCCCGATATACCCTGATCAAAAAACTCTTTGACCTGGATAAATGGGAAACGGTCTACTATCATTTGTCGAAAAAACCGGAAACGGAACATTAATCCCGGGGAAAATAGGAGGGAATCACTAAAAGTTAAAACGAGCGGCAGCTACGCCGCAAACATTTAATAAGGGCAACCGCGCATTCAAGCTGGTTGCCTTTTTTCTTTATGTTTGGTATAAAAAGAGTATCATAAACGTTTATCGCACATTCATAAAATGCTTTATATAAGCTAATTACAATAATAAAGGAGGTGAATAAAATGTCCTTTCGATCAGGTGAGGTTTTTTGCGAAATATTACGATTCGTATATCCGAAACACTTAAATGCCGACATGGCCGGCCTGCATCAAACTTTTTACGCGTTAATGATCCGATTCCCCGAAATAATGGGAAAATTTCAATTTAAAAAAATCGGCAACCCGTTTTCGATCACCCTGGAAAAACTGCTGACATTATACGAACTTGCCGGAGTGCTGCGGCTCGTTCGTTTCGACCCCCGAACATACGAAATCGATCCGGACAAACTGGCTAAATTCGATCGCAATCAAAAATTACTCTCCTTATTATCTGAACAGGGGGATCTCAACACGCTTTGCGCTTAACCGCTATCCAACCCTAAGGGGATATATAATCATATATCCCCTGCCCACATGAGGTATTTAAAAACCGATAAAAGCAGGAGGAGCTATGCCAAAAAAGGAACCTGAAACCAAAAAACCGAAGCTAAAAATCAAAGCCCGCACCCTGAACGATTACGTTCCCAGCGTAGTGCCGATCGAAAAGGTCGTCAATCGAGCGACGATCTACAGCAGGCGCCGCAGGCACCGCGCCTGAACCATCGCCGCCAGAGCCGGGAAATTATTCCCCTCTGGCGGCCACTTAATTTTTTCGCGATTGATAGATAAATATAATGTCAAGCTTAATCAATGAAAAACCGTTGAATAAATATTTCGATATAAGACAATTTTAAACAACGTCATTCAACAATAGATTATGTCTAAAAATTGGAAAAAAATAAATTCAAAAATTGCCATTGACGTAGCCCTATTACCGGACCGGACAATGACCGAGCAAGCCGTCGCTATCAGCCAGCGACAAGCCGAAACCGGCGGCGACAAGATCCTGCTCGACCCGAAAACCTGCCTGCCGCATATCTCGCTGGCTATGGGGGTAATCGATAGTGATGATATTGAGCCAATCTCCGATAAGCTAAAAGAAATCGCGGCCGGGTTTACTTGCCTCGACTTAAGCGCTGACAGATATAACCAATATACTTCACCCAAAGGCAATATCCTCTCGGAATTCACGGTCGCCAGGACCGAAGAACTCTACCGCCTGCATACAGCCGTAGTAACCGGGATGAAAGACTACCTCGAGTCTGAAGCGACCGTGGACATGCTATATTCCCCGCCCCCGGTCGAAGACATTACCCTGGGCTGGATTAAAAGCTATCTTAAAAATTCCAGCTTAGAAAATTTCAAGCCGCATATCACGCTCGGATTCGGCCAGATAGAAAACGTAAATACCCCGATCGCCTTTAACTCAAACACGCTTGCGCTCTGCCACCTCGGTAATTATTGCACCTGCCGGAAGATTTTACACAAAATTCAATTTTAAAATTGTATTATATAGCTATGGATCCAATCCATAAAATCGGAGCAATCGTAATTCGCGATAACCGGATACTGATGGTGAAAAAAGCCGGGAAGAATACCTGGACCTCGCTCGGAGGCCGAATTGAAGCGGGAGAAAGCGAAGAAGAAACGTTAAGGCGGGAAATCGTCGAAGAAATCGGCTGCCAGGCGGAGATTCTAAGAAAGCTAGATGATTTTTTCGCCGACGCTGTCCACGACCAGGGCCGGGGCCTGAAGCTGTCGTTATATTTAACCGAACTGAAAGGCGAGATTAAGGTTATTGACCCGGAGCTGGAAAAAGCCGAATTTATTGGGAAAGATTTCCAAGAGCAAGGGATCAAGTTACCGCCGTCATATTCTCAGGCGGTAATTCCGTTTTTGATTAAAAAGGGGTTGATCGAGTGGTAAAGTAATTTATCATAAATAATAAATATGGACGAAATTAATGTAAATGCCATAATCAAACTTTTATCGGAAAAAACCGGTAAACCGGTAACGCTATCCAAGATCGAAAAAATCGGTGGCGGTTATCACTCGGAGGGTTTTAAATTAAGCACCACCGACTCTAAAGATTATTTCATAAAATATGTCAGATCACACGATCTGGGGTTCGAATTTCCGGAACGCCACATCCTGTCATTAATGGTCAGCGACGGGATGGGGCGGCGAGCGAACAATCGTCCGGCATCGCTCGGCGTCGTAGTTCAGAACGAACAGGGTGAAATCATATTGCCGGAAATTACGGATTCTACAAATGTTTATCATCTTCAGGAATTTAGCGAAATCGGCATCAGCTATTCCGAGATACTCGAAAAGAATTTCAACAAAAAAACAATTGATAATGAAGATATAAAACAACTGAATGCGATAGCTGATGCGTTGATAAAAATCCACCGGATAAAACATCATTCCGACAATAAGAACCAATTGAAGGCTATTTACGATGATGGCCTGAGAAATATGTTGATCAATCCGGAATTATCCGTAATGGCCCTATCCGAATTTCCGGTTGATTATAATATCCTCAACCTGAATGGACAAAAGCAAATGATTTCCTTGATGTATGAAAATATCAAAGCCCGGATGGGACGGCATGATCGATTATCGGCCCTGCATGGCGATTTCTGGGGGACGAATATTTTCCTAACCGATAACGATGAAGTATTTCTTATCGATTTTTCCCGCATACCCTGGGGAGATCCGGCGATCGATGTCGGTTGGTTCATCGATGAATATTTATGGTATTATCATTTAACCGGTAATCGATATTTCCGGGATCTGATCGAATTATGGTTTAATTTATATGAAGAAAAATCAGGAGACAGGGAAATTCGTAAATTCGTACCGTTAGTTATCGGCTGGATCGGTATAGTCCGGGTTTATCCACGTTTATTCCCTGACCTTGACGTTAAGAACGCGAAAAATTTCCTGAACCACATAAAGAAGATTTTAAAGAAAAAAGAATTTATCTGGGATAATTAAGCTTAAGCGCCCAAGGAATGACAGCCTGAATAAATAACTAAGCGATTCGATAAAAAAAATTACCATATGATCGAAATATCGAAAGCTGTAATTGAGAAAGAGGGAAAATACCTGCTCTTAAAGCGGGCAACGGTCAGCTACCCGGAGACCTGGGATTTTCCCGGCGGAAAAGACGAGTCCGGAGAAAGCCCGCAGCAGTCGGTTATACGGGAAACCGAGGAAGAAACCGGCTATATAATCGAGCCGGGTCCGGAAATAAAAACCGTGCGCTACCGGGACGAACAATTCGATCTTTTGTTTCATTATTTTACACCGACAAGTATTTCCGGAGAGCTTAAAATCAGCCCGGCGCACTCCCAATACCGTTGGCTCACCCGGGAAGAGATCGCCGTGCTGGACCTGCATCCGGCGGTTAAAGAATATTTTAAATAATTTATGTCAATCAAACTTTTTAAAAAAGAAGAAGCGAGCGTGAGAAAAATATCCGATTCGTATTCGGTCGCGAATTATCTGACGGCCGCGGACAGCGGCCGAGTCAGTCTGGCCGTCAGTATTGCCAGAGACCATAAGGAAACCACGGAAACATCGAGCGACCGGGCTTACTTTATTCTCGAAGGCGAGATGATCGTGAACGACAATCTCGTCGGTCAGGCCGGAGACGTAATCTATATTCCGGCTAATACCGAATATAATTTCAAGGGAACTTTTAAAACCGTGATCGTAAACTCGCCCGCGTTTCGGCCGGAGAATGAGAGCGTTATAAAGGAATAAATTTAAAATAATATAATTCTATGTTCGACAAATTCAAGAAATTTAAAAAACGGCACAAGGTTTTATTCGCCGTAGCCGTCGGCTTCAGCGTGGTCGCTTTCTGGCGCGGGGCCTGGGGCCTGATGGACGTTTACCTGTTTCCCGGAAACTACGCTCTCAGTTCCTGGGCCTCGTTTATCATCGGTCTCGGCATTCTCTACGCCACCCATTATATCATCGAAGCGGTCCTGTAAATTATCCCCCGAACGATAGCGAGACATCGGCAACTGGCTTAAATATTAAAATAGAAAAAAGCCGTTGGTTTCTTGGCCAACGGCTTTATTTATGGATAGCGCATAAAAAATTCATTCACTTTCTTCAAATTTCAGGAGTTTCAGGGCTTCCCGCGCCGTTTCGAGCAAACCCCCGGAATCATCCCCAATATTCAATTCAATGGTACACCGGCCAGCCTCCAGCTCATCGCTACATATGTCCTGATCGGGCTTATGCGTCGAGATCGCATTGCCCGGCATCCCATTTATTTTCAGGGTATCCGTGGCTATTTCAAATAAGCTCGCCGGTCCGGTAAATTTTTTAATTTTATTCATGTCTGATCTCATTATTTCAGGGGTTTATATAAACAAAAGGGGCACTCGTCGGTCGATTCGTAGAGCGGACTTTCCTGGGGATTGTACGGATTATCAAGCTCAATACACAAGTCATTCGGATGTGTTTTCCTCGCGAAACAAGCCGTGATAATAAACCCGTCCGTCCGGTTTAGGTGTCCCCGGCAACTATGACTCAAATTTTCATTAACCATATCATACCTCCTTTCACGCCGGTTCCGGGTCATAGCCGAAAAACAGCGGCTGTCGGCCCCGACCGACCGAGACGATGATCGCGCTCGCGAACTCGGTCCCGCATACCGC